>JAFSBS010000214.1 GCA_017437165.1 Clostridia bacterium | reverse complement strand
TGTACTTTCGATACTGAATATACCATATACAATGCTTATTTCAGTTATTGTCGGTGTTACAAATATGATACCGGTTTTCGGTCCTTATATTGGCGGAGCGATTTCTACGTTTTTAATAGTTCTGCACGACCCTTTAAAATGCTTGTATTTCATTATTTTCATTGTATTAATGCAAAGTATTGAAGGAAATATAATTTCACCTAAAATTTTGGGTGATTCCATTGGTCTACCGGCTTTTTGGGTAATTGTCGCTATTTTACTCGGCGGGGGATTGTTTGGAATATTAGGCGTGCTTTTGGGTGTTCCTGCGTTTGCTGCTTTGTACTATTTCATAAAAGTCTTTATATACAGGGCATTAAACAAAAAAAAATTACCTTATGATACTGCTCAATATAAAAGCGAAATAAACTTAAATGTCAGTGAGGAAGAAAATGCGAAAGAGTCTACTACTGAAACAGAATAACGAGTTGTTTGATAAGCTCCAAGTTGCATCACTAAACAATCGACGCTTAAGAGAAGAAAATGAAAAATTAAAAGAAAAAGTTGCGGTTTTGAGTAACAAACTTGAAAATTTAGAACAAAAGAACAAGGAAGTTTTTAGTGCAGTAAATTATACTGTTGAAAACGTAAATGATGAAATTTCAGGAAAAGTTGATAACCTCCAAAATAGTGAGGAATCCAAAACTACCGAAGCTGTCGTAGTTACGCCTGAAATCGAATACGGTTCTAAAATAATTGGTGATATTATACTTAATTCCACAGAAAGTGTTAATGCTTTAATGTCATCCAATAAAGATAATGTTAAAGAACTTATTAATCTTATAATGGGCAAAACTGAGGTTGCAAAGGCCGAAATTTTAGATATAATTTCATCAGACAGTTCTTTCGAGTGTAAGACCGCAATGATGGATTCTCAGGCGGTTGAAACAAAAGAGTATTTTAAAAGTGTTTTATATCAGTGATTTTTAGATTTTTAGAAATGAGGTTAAGCTTTTGAGTGATATTAAATACATAATTTCCAAAAATATATCATTGTTACGACAAAATGCTAATATGACCCAGTTAAAGCTTGCTGAAAAGTTAAATTATTCTGACAAGGCTGTTTCAAAATGGGAACGTGGCGAGGCTGTGCCTGATATTAAAACACTGCTTGATATTGCGGATTTATTTGGTGTTACAGTTGATTATTTAGTAAGAAGTGAGCATACTAAAAGTGACATAAAGGAAAAAACAAAGAAATATCCAAAATATAACCATTGGGTAATTATTTTGGCATCTATTGTTTTTGTGTGGTTATTGGCAATTATTACTTTTATTATTCTCAATGCTGTTATAAGTTCTACGCCTTTTAAATGGCTTGTGTTTATATATGCTGCTGTAATTTCAGCAATTTTATGGCTGATACTTAATTCTGTCTGGTATAAAAATAAACTTAATTATGTTATCGTTTCATTAATAATGTGGTCAGTTTTAGTAAGTATATATTTAAGCTTGTTAGTTTGCGGCATTAATTTGGAACTTATATATTTATTGGGTGCCCCCGGTCAAATAATTATACTTTTATGGTCATTTTTTAAGAAAGCAAAACAGAATAAAAATAATTAAAACAGAGGTTATTTTAACCTCTGTTTTGTGTTTATTTACTTCCTTTTAAGGCAATACTTAACTTGTCGGAGGTGTTTTATTTGTATAAAACAAAGGTAGTAATTTGCGGTGTTGATACATCAAAACTTCCTGTTTTAAAGGAAAAGGAAAAAGAAAAACTTTTAACTGAGGTTAAAAATGGTGATAAAAATGCCAGAGATGCCTTGATAAAAGGTAATTTAAGG
>JAFSBS010000213.1 GCA_017437165.1 Clostridia bacterium | reverse complement strand
GCTTGTACAATCTGTTGCAACAACCGAAAAACAAGTTTCAAGTATCAACCGCTTTATAGCAGATGAGGTTAATAAATATCCCGATAAATTCATAGGTTTCGGCACACTTCATCCAAATTCAAGTGATTTAGAAGCTGATGTAAAAGAACTTATTTCTTTAGGTCTTAAAGGTGTAAAACTCCACCCCGACATTCAGAACTTTAAAATTGATGATTACCGTTGTCTTAAAATTTATGAACTTTGCGAAAAATATCATTTACCAATTTTAATGCACACGGGCGACTCCCGTTATGATAACTCCAACCCGAACAGACTTTTTCCTGTAATGGAAATTTACACCGATTTAACTGTTATCGGTGCTCACTTCGGAGGCTACTCTATATGGGAAGAAGCAAGTGAAAAACTATGTAAATTACCTAATTTATATGTTGACACCTGCTCTGCATTTTTTGCTTTAGAAAAAGAAACTGCACTGAAAATCATCCGCCGTTACGGTACAGATAAAGTCATTTTTGCAACCGATTACCCAATGTGGCGACAACAAGATGAACTCGATTACATTTTGTCGTTAGGGTTAACTGATGAAGAATTGGAGAAGATTTTTAGTAAGAATATTTTGAAAATAATTGAGAATTGAAAGCTGAAAATATCGAAACTCTACACGTTATTGTAATTGTTGTCGAATAACAAAAAACATCCTGTCATTTATAGCAGTTGCAAGTAGCAAGTGTGCAAGTTTCAAGTATATTAAATATAACAACATCCTATCATTTTAAGTTTTTTGCAGACTAAAAATGATAGGATGTTGTTGTTTTTATTCAGGTCCCGAAATTTTCAATTCTCAATTTTCAATTTTAAATCAGCTTTCGCTGATTTTAATATTTTCAGCCTTAACTTCGGTATTATTCAGCACTGCGTCCATAATCTGCAGAATACTTGCATCATTAAGGTTACCTTTTGTTACGACAACTTCGACATTATCATTATTTATCATTACAACACATTCACATTTAAGTTTTGCAGAAATGAGTGCTTCAATATCTGCTTCAAGTTTAATTGTTTTACTCAAAGCATCTATTGAGTTTGAAATTTCTTCTGCACTCTCACTCTTTTCAGGAGCTTCTTTTAATAATGTTTTCATTTTTTCTAAAGCATCATCGTGTGCTTTAGTTCTTTTTAATTTTACTGTTGCAAAATAGTCTGTGTTTTTAGATGCAGTAGCAGTAGCGTTATCTTTTTTTTCGTTTTTATCTGTTGTATCTGCTTTATCTGAATTCACATATTTTGCCTCGCCTAAATTCTGCACATATTCGCTTGTTGTATCATTTACCCCTGCAACATTGTTAGAAGAATTAGTAAAATACCAATTCACAAACACCGCCGAGCCTAATGCAACTACGAGAGTAGCCATAATAAGTTGTCTTCTTTTAATAAGTAAATTCATTTGTATTCCTCCCCTTCAATCTTCATTTTTTCAACTGAAATATTTGTGCTGTTTATGTTAAAAACTGCAGAAACAGTTTCTATAATAGCCATTTTTACTTTTTCGTCATCGCCACCGGTTGCAACGACTGCAACACCTTTTACAACAGGTTCATACACTTTAATAATCACTCCGTCTTGCGTATTTGAACCCGTTTTTGCCATTACAAAGCTTTCTTCTTGTTCTTCTTTAAAAACACCTTCGGTGCTTTCAGTTTTCAAGTTACTGTCTTTGAGGTAAACATTTTCGTAACAACTTTCAAGGGTAATCATCACCTCGGTTTCGCCCGCACCGTCTATTTTTTCTATCAGCGCTTTCAGTTTTTCTTCTTGTTCTTTTATGTATTCATCTGAAGATACATTTAATTTAACATTAAATTCTTCATTATCTTCATGTGTTTCTGAAATTCCCGAAAAAACTAAAAGAATCAATGACAATACCGCACAAATTATCAGTACTATATTCTTTTTGTTGTTACTTAATTTTTTAAACACATCTTTTAATTCAGTCATTTTCTTTTACCCCTATTTTAAGCACTTCACCAAAATCGCCTTGCAATTTTCCCTCCAGAACAGTAATTTTTTCTTTAAAATTACTGTCAATCAAAACTTTAAGTTCTTTTAAAATTATTTCTTTTGATTCTTCGCTAATTTCTGTGCTTATATATATTTCATATTCATTTACACCTTCGTTTATGAGTATTTCTTCTACTTTTTTATAAATCTCACGCTCAATGAGTTTTGAAGTATTAAGTAACGCTTGTTCTTCAGTTTTTTCTGTTTCCACCTGAATTTCCATATTGTCAACTGCACCTTTAAAGTCAAAAGTTGCAAGCGGAATTACAATAACGGATATTAAAATTATTGAAGAAATTATTCTGAATGTTTCTTTGTTCCTTCTTGGTGCAATAAATTCAAATATACTCCCCAACAATGCACATACCGCATAATTTATTAAAACAGTTTTAATACTATCCATTTTTAAACACCAACATAAATCCGCAAGAAATTACAAAAAGTATCGCAGAAAAGCAAGTTGTCGCAATAAGAAGAATTATTACATCTTTAAATACCAATATTAAATTCTGGATTTTAAAACAACCAAAAATTTCTGAAACCGTACTTATAAAGTTAAATGATAAACACCATATAAAAAGTTCCGTTACAATTGGAAAAACTGTTATAACAACAGTCAATATTCCAAACACACCCACTGTGTTTTTAATTAAACCAAGACTTGCCATTACACTCTGGTAACTTTCGCTCACAATTCCGCCGACTATTGGTAACGAGCGACCAACTAAAAATTTTACACCTTTAACTGCAACTGTATCAGCACTACCACCTAAAATAGTTTTAATTGCCGAAAGTCCTGAAAAAACAGTTGTTAAAAGTCCTAATATAAAAACATAAAACTTTTTAAATAAATCGCTCATTCTTTCACTGAACGTTTTAATATTAAAACAAGAAAGAAATGAACTTT
>JAFSBS010000212.1 GCA_017437165.1 Clostridia bacterium | reverse complement strand
TTCTTTATTTTCAAAAGAAAACAAAGGATTTAAAACCTGTGTAGTGTTTAATAATTTTTGCATTTTAATACCTTCTTTTGTTTACTTGTGAGAATAAATGGCATGAAGGTTTTAAAAATCCCGTTATTTTATTTCATCTTATTTTTGTAAAAATAGGTACCTGCAAACGCTAATGCAACAACCGCTACTGATGCTACTGCCATTTGCTTTTTTGCCTGTCGTTTCTGAAGTTCTGCTTTTAACAACACATTTTCTTTAATGCATTCTTTTGTAACTTCATCTATCCCCATAGAATTTATAATTCTTATATACTCTTTAACATACTTATTCATCGAAATAATTACACCTTTCAAATTCAATTTTTAACAACTCTCTACCCTTTTGCAGTCGCTTTCGCACCGCTTCTGAAGAAACCTGAATTATTTCTGAAATTTCTTCTGTTTTATAACCTTCAACATAAAAAAGAACCATAACAATTTTGTATTTTACAGGCAAATTCATAATCGCCTCAAAAACTTCACTGTCTTCATCTTTAACGCCGATTTCTGTTATGTCATTAAAATCCACCGTATTTCGCCTTAATCGCAACATAACCATATTTTTACTTATATTTGTTGCCACTTTAATAAGCCATGCTTTTTCGTGTTCATCATCATTAAAATCAGGTGCTTTGGTTATAAGTTTTACAAATGTATCCTGCAAAGCATCTTCTGCATCTGATTTATTGCACAAAATACAGTAACAGATACGAAACAGCATATCACTGTATTTGTTTACAACGGCGTCAACATATTCTTTTTTTATTTCTGTGTTAGTTTTTTCTGCCATAATTTTTACCTCACATCTATAAAACAAATGAATCGGCTGTTTTGTGAATTGTTTTTTGTGAACAATTTGTAAATAAAAGGAGACTGTTTTTCACAGTCCCCCCATTTAATTTTTATAAAGTTCCGTTTTCAACCTTTTTAATAAAATCAGAATTTTCAGGAACAACATATTTAATAGCCTTTTCAACTATATTGAATGTTGCTTCTGTTACAATTTTTACTTCGCCATCAAAATTTACTGCAGATGGTTTTGTACTTTTTATTGTAATCTTTTTACCCCTTTTAAAGTGAGTTCTTTCCCAATCAAGATGTTTACCTTGTTTATATGGATTTATAAGACCTAAAAGTGTAAGTCTTGAGCAATCCTTTTCAACTACAACAAAGTCTAAAAGTCCATCGTAAGTAAGTGCTTTCGGTGCTGCCATATATCCGCCACCGTACCAGCGGGAGTTTGCTACAACACAGAAAAGAACATCTTTTGTGAAAGGCTCGTCATCATCAAACTGAATTGTAAATGTGTTTTTCATTTTACCTAAAAAAGTAAAAAGAAGTGCTGCTGTGTATGCAGTTTCAGGTGATAAAAATGGTATTTTCTTAAAATTTGCCTGCTTTGCACAAACCTCAGCATCAAGCCCCATTGAGCACTGATTTATTGCGTACTGGTCTTCGTATTTAATAAGGTCAAACTCCATTGGTGTGCCTAATATGTGAGATTTTATATCTAACAAATCCTCTTTTTTACCGAAAATTCTTATAAAGTCATTACCACTTCCCAAAGGAATTGCCGCTACTTCTGCATTTTTATGTTCAGCGCAAGCGTTTACAACTTCTGAAAGAGTTCCGTCACCACCACAGGCATAAAATCTTATATGTTCCCCTGTTTCTACCTGCGATTTTGTAAAATCATAACCATCTGTTTCAGATGTAGTAAAATGAATTATATATTCATCTGAAATATCAAGTTCAGAAAAAGTCTTTTTGATTTTTTCGCTGTAAGCGTCACAATCAATTCCGTTACCTGCTTTAGGATTTATAATAAAAATATGTTTCATAAAATGCCATCTCTTCTCTTATAAGAAATTAAAACTTATTTAAAATACATATATAACTGGCACTTAATCATACCGTTATATAATTTTCTGCGTTTGTCTGCTTTTCTACCAAAGCAGGTTTCAAATTCTTCATCAGGAGTAATTATATAGTAACTCCAACCGTGACTTTGCGGGAATACTTTACCCATTTCTCTGTAAAGACTCTCTGCTTCCTGTAAATCTAAAAGTCTTTCACCATAAGGTGGATTTACTAAAACAGTCCCTCTTTCAGTATGCCTTTTAAAATCTTTTATATCTCGTTTTTCAAAATGAAGTTTTTTACCTATTGGTAATCTTGCGGCATTCGCCATAGCAAGTTTTACTGTTTCACCATCAATATCTGAACCAAAACCCTGAAAATCTGTGTCGATTTTTTCAAGGCTTCTTGCTCTTTCACGTTCCTCTGCCCATATATTTTTAGGTAAAACCTCAAATCTTTCAGCAGAAAAATGTCTGTTTAAACCCGGGGCTATATTATGTGCATATAAAGCACCCTCTATCATTAAAGTACCGCTACCGCACATAGGGTCATAAAGTGTGTGGTAATGCTTTAATTTTGCAAGTGAACAAATTGCTGCCGCAAGAGTTTCTTTCATTGGGGCAAAGTTGCTTTGCAAACGATATCCTCTTTTATGAAGTCCTGCACCTGATGTATCTATTAAAAGAGTTGCTTCATCGTTCATAATAGAAAATTGAATCTGATGTGTCGGACCGGTTTCATCGAACCACGAAATACCATATTTTGATTTAAGTCTTTCAACTACTGCTTTTTTTATAATTGCCTGACAGTCGCTAACGCTGAAAAGTGTTGATTTTAATGAATATCCTTTTACCGGGAAAGCATCATCTTTTAAAATCCATTGTTCCCAAGGTAAATTTTTTGTACCCTGAAAAAGCTCTTCAAATGTTGTCGCCTTAAATGAGCCTACTAAAATCTGCACTCTTTCGGCAAAGTGTGAGCATATATTTACTCTGGCGAGTAAATTTTCATCACCGGAAAAAAGCACCCTTCCGTTTTCTGCCCTGACCTCTTCTGCTTCTAAAGAGCGAAGTTCATCTGCAATAATTCCTTCAACTCCTAAAAGACATGGAATAACAAAATTTATTTTCATATTTTAACCTTTCATTTTTTCAATCTCAAACC
>JAFSBS010000211.1 GCA_017437165.1 Clostridia bacterium | reverse complement strand
TTAAGTTAATAAAATACTAGTAATTATCAAAAATATTATTTGTAAACAGTTAAGTAAATGTCTTATCATTTAACTGTTTTTTTGTTATAATTTATATCAGGAATTAAGGTGAAAAAAATGAATTTTTCAGAATATTTAAAAAATAACATAGTTTACCTTGACGGTGGAATGGGTACATTGCTTCAGGCGGGAGGCTTAAAGCCCGGTGAACATCCTGAAAAGTGGAATATTTCGCACCCGGAAATTATCACAGATATTCATAAAAGTTATTTTAGTAGCGGTAGTAATGTAGTTTGCACTAACACTTTTGGTGCAAACTCTCTGAAGTTCAGCGATGATGAATTAGAAGAAATAATTAAATCTGCTATCAATAATGCCAAAAAAGCTAAAGAACTTTCAGATTCAACAAAAGAAAAATTTATAGCACTTGATATAGGTCCTACAGGTAAACTTTTAAAACCTTTGGGTGATTTAGATTTTGAAGATGCAGTAAATGTATTTTCTAAAACTGTAAAACTTGGGGTAAAATATGGTGTTGACCTTGTTTTAATAGAAACAATGAATGATTCTTATGAAACCAAAGCGGCACTTCTTGCAGTAAAAGAAAACTGTGGGTTACCTGTTTTAGTTTCAAATGCATATAACGAAGACGGAAAACTTATGACCGGTGCTTCCCCTGCCGCTATGGTAGCATTACTTGAAGGTATGGGTGCTACTGCCATAGGCGCAAACTGTTCGTTAGGTCCGAAACAACTTACAAAAGTTGCAGAGGAATTATTAGAAAATGCGTCTGTGCCTGTACTTCTTAAACCAAATGCAGGACTTCCTGAGGTAAACAATGGCAAAACGAGATTTAATGTAACACCTGAAGAATTTTCAGGAGAAGTTACTGAACTTATAAAAAAAGGGCTTCGTGTTGTTGGTGGTTGTTGTGGTACTACACCCGAACACATAAAAGCACTTACAGAAAAATCAAAAAATTTAAAACCTCTTAAAATTACAAATAAAAATTTAACTGTTGTATCATCATATACAAAGGCTGTTAAATTTTTAAATTCGCCAATACTTATCGGCGAAAGAATAAACCCTACCGGTAAAAAAAGATTTAAACAAGCGCTTATAGAAAATGATATTGCTTATATATTAAACGAGGGTGTAAATCAGCAGGAAAAAGGTGTTCATATTCTTGATGTCAATGTCGGTCTTCCTGATATTAACGAGATTGAGATTCTAAAAAAGACTGTCGAAGAATTACAGTCGGTTATTGATTTACCTTTACAGATTGATACTGCTGATGTTGTTGCTATGGAAAATGCTCTCCGTATTTACAATGGTAAAGCACTTATAAATTCCGTGAACGGTAAAAAAGAGAGTATGAATGCGATATTCCCGCTTGTAAAAAAATACGGTGGCGTGGTTGTCGCTCTTACTTTAGATGAAAACGGTATTCCCGAAACTGCAGAAGGCAGAGTAGAAATTGCAAAAAATATTTTAAGCGTTGCAAAAGAATACGGGATAGAAAAAAACAACATCATCTTTGATACTCTTGCTATGACAATAAGTGCTGACCAGAACGCTGCTAACGAAACTCTTAAAGCACTCAATATTATTAAAAATCAACTTGGTTGCCACACTTCTTTAGGTGTTTCAAATGTTTCTTTCGGACTTCCTAACAGAGATGTATTAAACAGTGTATTTTTCGCATTAGCATTAGAAAATGGTCTTTCAGGTGCAATTATGAACCCATATTCTGATGAAATGATGAAAACATACTACACTTTTAAAGCATTAAAAGGACTTGATGACAACTGCCAGGAATATGTAAACGTTGCGGCAAATTTCAGTTCAACTGTTATAGACACAAACAAAACTGCAACTCAAGTTACAGAAAATTCTTCGGAACTGCAATATGCAGTTATTAAAGGTTTTAAAGAAAAAGCAAGTGAAATTACAAAAGAACTTTTAAAAACAAAAGCACCACTCCAAATTGTGAATGGCGAAATAATTCCGGCGCTTAATGAAGTAGGTATCGGTTTCGAGAATAAAACTATTTATTTACCACAACTTTTAATGAGTGCAGAATCTGCCAAAAGCGCTTTTGAAGTTATAAAAGAATTTATGTCCGGTAGTGAAAAAACAAAATCAAAAGGAACTTTTGTAATTGCTACTGTTCATGGTGATATTCACGATATAGGTAAAAACATAGTAAAACTCTTACTTGAAAATTATGGCTTTGATGTAATAGATTTAGGCAAAGATGTACTGCCGGAAGTGGTAGTTAAAACTGTAATTGAAACAAAGGCTAAACTTGTAGGTCTTAGCGCACTTATGACTACTACTGTACCTGCTATGGAGGAAACCATCAAACTTTTAAAATCACAAGCACCTTGGTGCAAGGTGGTAGTTGGTGGTGCAGTATTAACCCAAGAGTACGCCGATAAAATAGGTGCAGATAAGTACGCAAAAGACGCTATGGAAACTGTAAGATTCGCAGAAAATGAACTTAATATTAACAACTGAATCTGCGACTTTACAAACCCTGAACTTATATGATATACTTACTAATATCTTAAAAATTTAACAGTAAAAACTGAACGGGAGGAATTATGAAAAAACTAAAAACAAGTAATAGTTATATTCCGATGGTTGATTTTTGGAAGTTTATATTCACTATTGCAATAATTCTTTACCACGCAAATAAAATCGAAGGATTTGAAAAAGCAAATTTATTCCCTTTTGGTTATATTTTCGTTGAATTCTTCTTTATGGTATCAGGTTTTTTTATGGCCAAAAGTGTTTTCAATATACAAAACCAATCTATAAAAAGTCTTGGGGATGAAACCTGGCGATTTACATTCAAAAAAATAAATGGTATTTACATACCATTCTTTGTTGCGTTCTGGATTCACTTTGTTATAAGAATGATTATAGAAGAATCAACAGTTAAAAACGTTCTTTTAGAAGTAACACACAGCATACGCGAACTTACACTCACCTATTCTTCCGGAATTACCATTGGCAGATATCACAACGGACCTACATGGTACATATCTTCAATGATAATAGCAATGTTTATTATTTACCCGTTTTTAAGAAAGTTTTTCAAGTCTTTTTCAAGTATTTTTGCACCTGCATTTGCTTTACTCACTTATGCGTATTTGCAAAATGAGCATTCTTCTATAAATCTTTCAAGTCATTATGGTAAATATATCTGTTTAGGTCTTTTACGTGCTATATGCGGTATTTGTGTTGGTATATTTATCTTCTATCTTATTGACAAAGTAAAAACTACTAAAACTGATTTTACTTCCGCAGGTAAAATTGTTTTAGTTATTCTTGAATTTAGCTTGGCAATGTACTTAATTCTTATTGCTGCAAACTACGATAATTGGTTTAAAGATAAGTTTTATGGTTATCTTGCTATGATTTTACAAGCGATTCTCGTATTCATCTTATTCCTTAACCCTGTAAAAATCAAAAATGTGGTTTTCGCAAACCTGTGTAAGTGGGCTGGTGAAATTTCATTCTACTACTACCTTAATCACAGAATATGGACCAGGGTACTTGAAACTGCCATTCCCGACTATGGTTATGGCAAAAAGCAAGTTTTACTTTTGTACTTCATACTCACTACTATTTCGGTAATATTCGCTTTAATTATTTCTCACCTGTTAGAATATGCAAAACCTTACATTTTAAAAATTGGAAAAAAACTCTTTATAAAAAGTAACTAAAAAAAGGAAGTCAACAAAATGTGTTGACTTCCTTTTTATCATTTATTTTTTCTGCGATTCATTAACATTTCAACAATCATAATATCTTCCGGATAAGTAACTTTGTAGTTGTCATTGTAATCAAAATATCTGTATTCTTTTGAATCAAGTGGCAACTGATGTGCCGGATGACACAATTCAGAATCTTTGTCAAAATGTTTGTAAAGTAACGGAAAACGATATGCGTCAGGTGCTTGTATGAGGTAAAAATCTTCTCTATTAGCAATTCTGTCTTTATAAGAACCCAAAGCATCTGTTATTTTATAAGCGGTATTAACATAATCGTAATCATTAAGAAGAGTAATAAACTCATCTATAAGTTCAGGTGTAATCATAGGACACGCTGCATTATTTTCAATTATATTATCACAATCCGGGAAATGCTCATTTATATAATCAAGAGCATTTTTAAAAGATTCATTTCGTGTGCTACCGCCCTGAACGAGTGTTACACCGTAATCTTCTTTAAGTCTGCCTGATTTCATTTCATTAGCATCTACTACAACAATAAAATCATCTATTGTTTTTGCTTTACGGAATGCATCAATTGAGTACCATATCATTTCTTTATCAAAAATAGTACAATACTGTTTCGGCTTATCTGCACCAAATCTTGAACCGATTCCCCCGGCAAGAATTATTCCTATAGATTTCAAAATAATTCCTCCTTATTTATTGTAAACTACACAATTTCTTGGTTTTACACCTGCAATAAAATCTTCAAGTGCATCTTTAACCATCTGAGTTCCGCAAACCTGAACATCATAAGATGAACCGGCGATATGTGGTGTTATTATAAGGTTTTCTGCTGTGAGTAACGGACAATCTGAAGCAATTGGTTCTTTAACTGTTACATCAATTGCAGCTCCTGCAAGATGATGGGAATTAAGAGCTTCAATCATATCATCTTCGTTTACTAATTCACCACGAGCAGTATTTATGAAGTAAGAACCCTTTTTCATTTTTGCAAATGTTTCTTTGTTGAACATATTTTTTGATTCAGGTGTAACATTACAATGAAGGCTTATAATGTCTGATTTTTCGAGAAGTTCATCAAAATCAACAAGTTTTACAAAATCAGGAACTCTTGCAGGGTCAATAAATGGGTCATAAGCAATAATTTCCATACCGAAAACATTTGCTTTTTTAGCAACAAGGCTACCCGCAAAACCGCAACCTACAAGACCTAATGTCATGTGATTAACACTCTTACCGCGGAAACGGATAAATGGGGAATTATTGTCAAGTCCCCACACAGTATCCTGGTAATTATCAGGTTTTGATTTAACATCTGTAGTAATAACTTTATTCTGAATCAAAGCATTACTTTTCGATATATTTCTTGTTAAATCAAGAATAAACGCAATTGTAAAATCTGAAACCGCCTGAGCATTTCTACCGCCATTGTTACAGATAATA
>JAFSBS010000210.1 GCA_017437165.1 Clostridia bacterium | reverse complement strand
GTATAATTTTTTTCAGGAGAATCGTTTTATGGAAGTAAGATTTATCAAACCGGAAGAGGCTGCGGATTTTCTTAAAATTTCTGCCGCATCGTTTATATGGAAATTCGACAAAGAAATCGATAACAAGCTTGAAATGCCCGTGCTTGGTGCTTTCAATAACGGCAAACTCATCGCAGGCGCAGAAATTTATAATTATAAATGTAATTATTGCGGTAATTTTGTTAATACGGTAGTTCTTGATGGCATTTGTAGTCAACCTGAATATCGTAGAATGGGTGGAGTAAGAGCAATATTTGATGACGTCGGTAAAACCGCCATTCAAAACGATATAACAATTGGTTTTCTTTCACCATTTTCTATTTCTTATTACGAAAAATTCGGGTTTGCAAATCTCAACCGCTCTTTCTCAATAAAAGTACCTTTTAACAATCTTTCTAATTTTGAGCGTAGTAACGATGTTGAACTCTACACAGGTGAGCAGTTCAATGAATTATGTGAACTTTATAACAAATGCACTAAAAAAGAAAATCTTATGATGATAAGAGAAAGCAAAAGTTATTTTTGTGATAAGCCGTTTGAAAATACAGATTACACTTACATTCACCGTAATAAATCCGGTGAAGCAGATGGCTACGTCCGTTTTAAAGTAAATCGTCCGGAAGAACTTGTTGCAGAAGAATTATTTGTTTTAACCCCTGATGCATTGCGTGGTATTATCGGTTTTTTGCGAAGCTATGACGGCATAGTAAAAACTCTTGTTGTAAAAAAGCAGTACCCGGGTTCACCTTTCGCCTGTATTGCTGACAGAATTGATAATACAAATTATGAATACACAGGCGGTATTGCCGCAAGAATTTACAATCTAAAAAAACTTCTCGAAAGCAATGTCTATCCCAAAGAGTACGGGAAATTCAGCATATTGAGTCTTGATGAACTTAACGAGAACAAAGGCATTTTTGACGTTGAATATAAAAACGGTAAAGCTTCTGTTACAAAAAGAAACAGTGGTGATTACGACATATCCCTCTCCCCGACTGCCGCTGCAAGATTACTCCTTGCAGGAGAAGGTCACACAAAAGAAACAGCCATCTTTATTGATGGTGTCGAGCTTAAAAATAATGCAGATGACTTTTTCAGAGCATTCCCACATCGTGCAACACATTTTATTGAGTACATCTGTTGAATACGTAACATAAATAAAAAACATTATTCCATTATGAAAACGCAAATAGAGATTTGGAGAAACCTATATGAAATTTATACATTTATCAGATTTACATCTTGGAAAGCGCGTTAATGAGTTTTCTATGATTGAGGACCAGGAGTTTATTCTTATAAAAATAATGAATATCATTGATGAACAAAAGCCTGACGCTGTAATTATTGCAGGTGATGTTTATGATAAATCTGTTCCTTCTGCCGAAGCCGTTGAACTATTTGATAATTTTTTAGTTAATTTATCAAAACGGGAATTAAAAGTATTCGTTATCAGCGGTAATCACGACTCTGCTGAACGTATTGCTTTTGGTGGACGTCTGATGGATAAAAGTGGTATATATATGTCGCCCGTTTATTCCGGTAATATTAACCCTGTTACTCTGACAGATAATTTCGGCGAAATTAAAATCTATATGCTCCCTTTCATCAAACCTATAAACGCCAGAAGATTTTTCCCCGATGATGAAATTGTTTCATACTCTGATGCGATAAAAAGCACAGTAAATGCTATGAATATAGATATCTCAAAGCGTAACATTCTCGTTACTCATCAGTTTGTAACAGGTGCCAACCGCACCGAATCTGAAGATATTTCAGTCGGCGGTACTGACAATGTTGATGTTTCTGCTTTTGCCAACTTTGACTATGTTGCTCTCGGGCATATTCACCGGGCGCAGTCCTGTGGTGGCGAATATATCCGCTATAGCGGTACACCTTTGAAGTATTCATTTTCAGAAGCGAATGACAAGAAAACAGTAACAGTTGTAGAGATGAATGAAAAAGGTAATATTTCACTCGATTTCATTCCACTCACACCAAAGCACGATATGGTTGAAATTAGAGGTACTTACGACGAACTTACATTGAAAAGTTTCTGGGAAAACACAAGTTATAACGAAGATTATATGCATATCACATTAACAGATGAAGAAGATATCCCCGATGCACTAACTAAACTTCGTGTTATTTACAAGAATATTATGAAACTTGATTATGATAATAAAAGAACTCGTACTTCAAATGAAATCACCGGTGCAGAAACCACAAAAGAAAAGACACCGTTTGAGTATTTCAGCGAATTCTACGAATTAAGAAACGGACAACCATTAAGCGAAGAACAAGCTACATTTGTTACCGATATTATCGAACAAATTCAGGAGGGCAAATAAATGAGACCAATAAAACTTAAAATCTCGGCATTCGGCCCTTATGCTAATGTTACAGAATTTGATTTTGACAAACTTGGTACAGGTGGACTTTACCTTATTACCGGAGATACCGGTGCAGGTAAGACAACAATTTTTGATGCAATCACCTATGCACTTTACGGAGTACCAAGTGGTACAAACCGTGAAGTTTCAATGTTTCGTTCAAAATATGCCGATGACTCCATCCCTACTGAAGTTGAACTTGTCTTCAGCTATCGCAATAAAGAATACACTGTAAAACGTAACCCCGAATACGAGCGTCAAGCAAAACGTGGTGGTGGCATTACAAAACAAATAGCAACCGCCACACTCATCTACCCCGATGGTAAAACTGTTGATAAAATCAAAGAAGTTGATAATGCAATTAAAGATATTATCGGCATAGACCGTAATCAATTCTGTCAGATTGCTATGATTGCGCAAGGTGATTTCCTGAAGTTGTTACTTGCTCCGACAACAGAAAGAATGGAAATATTCCGCCATATTTTTAAAACTGATTTGTACCAGAATTTACAAGAAAGATTAAAAAGAGAGAGTAGTAAACTTTCAAATGAATGCACGAATATAAGACAAAGCATTTCACAGTATATCAATGGGATTGTTTGTGCTGAAAATAACACTGATTCTATAGAAGTTAAAAATGCCAAAAATGGCGAAATGACTATTGAAGATACCCTTAAACTTTTAGAAAAACTTATTAGCGAAGATGAAACAGCAGAGAAAACTACAGAAAAAGAAAAAGTTAATCTTCAAAAATCGCTGGATAATGTTAAATTGATTGTAAACAAAGCAAAAGAGATTCTTTCTGCAAAAGCAGATTTAGAAAAAAACAAAACAGACCTTGTTGCTGAAACAGAGAAACAAAAAGCACTTTTGGAGAAAGCAGAAACAGAAAAGAAAAAACATAATTAGAGATTTTAAGCAGATACTAAGTTCATGATTGGCAGATTTATTTTTTATGGACTTCTTGGCTGGGCTATGGAAATACTATGGACGGGATTTCACTGCCTGTTGAAAAAAGATTACCGTATGATTGGCAATACATCTATCTGGATGTTTCCGATATACGGTATGGCCGTTCTTCTGGAACCCCTGTTTTCTTTGCTTTTTGCCATGCCTGTGGTGTTG
>JAFSBS010000024.1 GCA_017437165.1 Clostridia bacterium | reverse complement strand
TGCTGTAATAAACACAATTTCACCCAAGAAAGACGTTGATGCGTTTCATCCGCAAAATGTAGGTCATATAATGATTGGTGACTATACATTTTTACCTTGTACACCTGCAGGGGTTATGGAAATGCTCAAGTTTTATAATATTTCTGTAGAGGGTAAAAAATGTGTTGTAATTGGAAGAAGTAATATAGTTGGAAAACCTATGGCAATGCTTTTGCTTAAAGAGAATGGAACAGTTGAACTTTGTCACTCAAAAACCCAAAACTTAAAAGAAGAAACGCTTTCTGCCGACATTTTGGTTGCTGCAGTCGGTAAAGCGGATTTTGTGACATCAGATATGGTAAAGCAAGGTGCAGTAGTAATTGATGTAGGTATGAACAGAAATGGAAACGGAAAACTTTGCGGAGATGTTGATTTCGATAATGTCAAAGAAAAAGCGTCATATATAACACCTGTTCCGGGTGGTGTAGGTCCTATGACAATTACAATGCTTCTTGAGAATACAGTAAGAGCAGTAGAAAAATAAATTCTTGACTTGTTGTTTTATAGTGTAACTTACACATAAATTTAAAGTAAATTTTGGTGAATTTTAAAGCATAAAACCCCGTTCAGTTACAGGCTGATTGCTTGACAACTGAACGGGGTTATTGTATAATAATGTGGTATGTAAACTAGTGTAAATATAGTTTGTATTATGCAGAATTTATATTGAAGGGATGCGTGTTAAATGACAGCATTGAAAAAACCTTTGAGTGGCATTTTAGCGTTTATTTTAGTATTCGCTTTTGTGGCAGTCACTCCAATAGTAGCTTTTGCGGAAGATGAAGTTATAGAGTTTTCCAAAGAAGAAATTGAACTTAACAAAAAGCAAGAAGATGGTTTTGAGTACGTTAGAACTTCTGATGGTTCAGCAGCTATTTTAGTAGGCTATGTTGGTACTGAAACTGAAGTTAAAATTCCATCTTCAATCAATAACCTTAAAGTTATTGAAATTGCTGATGAAGCATTTATGAATAACACCAAAATAACAAAAGTCAAAGCGACAAATAATATTGTTACAATTGGCGATAGAGTATTTTTTGGTTGTACTTCTCTTAAAGAAGTAAAAGCAATCAAATCTGTAACATCTATGGGTGAATCAGTTTTTGAAGGTTGTACTTCTCTCACAGATGTTACTATTCCTGATACAGTTGTGAATATTCCTGCTCGTACTTTTTACGGTTGTTCTTCACTTAAAGATGCAGAAGCACATAAAAACTTAAAGGGTGTTTCTCCTGATGCTTTAACAGGAACAGCTTGGGAAGAGAGTCAACCGGATGGTGCTTTGGCTTTTGGCAGAATTTGCTATGGCTACAAAGGTAATGTTACCAATCTTGTTATTCCGGAAGGCGTTTCAATTATTGAGCCTTACGCATTTCTTGGTTGTGAACAAATCAAATCTGTTGAATTTGGTCCTGACGTTGAAGAAATTGGTCTTTATGCATTCCAGAATTGTGTAAATCTTGAAACAATGGTTTGCAGTTCAGCAGTATCTATCATTAAAGCAGGTGCTTTCAAAGGTAAGCCGCATCTGTCTGCGATAGTTGTCCTTTATGCAGAGTGTGCGAAGTACCTCTGAGCCTGACAATAGTTCCACGGTCACATCTTTGGCGGTGAGACCAAATGGCGGTATTTCCCATACAGAGTAGAGCGGGTAGGTCAGGTCTGTTTCGGTAGTGATCTGCACTTTACTTGCTGCAACAGGCTTTGACCAGGTCAGGGTAATGCTCTGGGGCAAGCCTGTATT
>JAFSBS010000209.1 GCA_017437165.1 Clostridia bacterium | reverse complement strand
CTTAACATTCCCTACCACAGATGGAAATAGTGGCGGAATTAACATTCGTTTAGGAGATTAAAATGCAACCATTAGTAAGTGTTATTGTAGCAACACATAAACGAGATGAAATACTGTCAAGAGCATTGAACTCGCTTGCTACACAAACCTATAAAAATCTCGAAATAATTTTAGTGGATGATAACGCAAATACTGAATGGAATTCGCGTGTTTCAGAAATAGTAAAAAATTTCAAATCAGACTACCCTGCTATAACTTTAAATTATATTGTAAATAAAACAAACCAAGGTTCTGCAAGAACCCGAAATATCGGTATTGATGCGTCATCCGGTGAATTCATTACATTTCTTGATGATGATGATATTTATTTACCGGAAAACGTACAAAGGCAAATTGACAATATGCTCTCTACCGGCGCAGATTTCGGTATAACTGACCTTGATATGTTTTACGATGATGAAACCTTGTGTGAAAAGAGAACACGCAATTTTATCAAATCGACAAAACGAGAAGATTTAATTAAATATCACTTGATGTACCATTTAGCGGGTACAGACACAATGATTTTTAAGAAAGATTATTTACTTAAAATAGGTGGCTTCGACCCTATTGATGTTGGCGATGAATTTTACTTAATGTTCAAAGCGATTGAAAATGGTGGTAAATTCACATATTTAAAAGGTTGTTTTGTTAAAGCTTATGTACATAAAGGTGAAGGTGGTCTTTCAAGCGGTGACGGTAAAATTGACGGTGAGAACCGACTCCACGAATTCAAAAAGAGGTATTTTGACCGTCTTTCGAAGAATGAAATAAAATATATCGTAGCTCGTCACTACTCTGTAATTGCATTTGCAGAGTTGCGAAGAAAACATCTCATAAGTTTTTTTGTAAATGCTTTAATGGCATTCTTTACTTCCCCTGTTAAATGTTTAAAAATTCTCAAGGAGCATTCGTAATAAATGAAAATTGAAGTTTTAGTTTCTACTATGCATCAAAAAAATTCTGATTTAATAAATAAAATGAATCTTAAAACCGATGCAATTATAATAAATCAGACCGATAACGCTGATTTTAAAGAACTTTCAATAAACGATAAAAAAGTGCGTATGTTTTCATTTAATGAACGTGGCGTAGGTTTAAGCAGAAACTCTGCTTTAATGCGTTCAGACGCTGATATTTGCGTACTTGCCGATGATGATATGGTTTTTTGTGATAATTATGAGGAAACTGTAAGAAATGCTTTTGAAGATAATCCACGGGCAGATTTGATAATTTTCAATCTGATTGAAGACGGGAAAAGTTTAAACAGACAAAACACAAATATTACTAAAATAAATATTTTGAATTATATGAATTATGGCGCTGCAAGGATTGCGTTTAAACGCAAAGCAATATCTTACAACGGAATTACATTCAATTTAAATTTCGGTGGCGGAACAAATCATCAATGCGGTGAAGATACATTGTTTTTAAGGAATTGCTTAAAAAAAGGTCTTAACATAATTGCGTTACCACAAGCAATTGCCGAGTTAAAAGACGAACGAGACTCAACCTGGTTTAAAGGTTACAATGAAAAATACTTTTTTGATAAAGGCGCTGTTTTAGCACTCGCCCACCCCGTTTTAGCAAAACTGTTTTCGCTTTATTTAACATTAAGGCATAATGAATATACAAAAAACGGAATGAGCAAAAAAGAGGTTTACAAAGAGATTTGTAAGGGTATAAAATTTGTAAAGAAAAAGGATTATAAAAAGGTTTAATTATGAAAAATTCTCTCTCAAAGCGATGGTTGTTTTTAGGTGTTGGTGTTTTTACAATGCTTTTTTCGGGTGTGCTTTACGCCTGGTCCATTTTGAAAATACCATTTAAAGAATCGTTTAATTTCAGCGACTCCACACTTGCTTTTAACTTTACGTTAACAATGTGTTTTTTCTGCCTTGGTGCATTCTTCGGCAGTTTAATATGTAAAAAAGCCGGCCCTAAAATAACACTTATAATTTCAGGTGTTTTAGTTGCAATCGGTTTTGTTTCAACCGGATTTTTAAACAAATCAACTCCGCACTCATTATTATATATTACTTACGCTGTTTTAGCGGGTACGGGCATTGGTATTGCTTATAATGTTGTAGTTTCAACCGTTTGTGCGTGGTTTCCTGATAAAAAGGGACTTTGCTCAGGCTCACTTATGATGGGCTTTGGTGTAAGCACACTACTTTTAGGTAATATTATCAGTATTCTTTTTGAAAACGAAGCCTTTGGCTTCAGTAAAACATACATAACATTAGGTGCAGTAATCGGTGTTGTAATTATTATAGCGGGTATTATTCTTAAAAGACCTGACAGTGACACAATATTCCCTGCACCAAAGTTAAAAATATCAGCTTCAAAAGAGAATTTTGAAACACGGAATTTCACAACAAAAGAGATGCTCAAAAGCTTTACTTTCTGGAGAGCATTTATTTGTATGGCGTTTATTACTGCAGTTGGTAATACCGTTATAAGTTTTGCAAGAGATTTAATGCTTTCAGTAGAGGCGGTTCCGACACTTGCAACAACTTTAGTTGGTGTACTTTCAGTATTTAACGGAATAGGCAGAATTGTTACCGGTGCATTTTACGATGCTCTGGGTAGAAAAACAACTATGATTTCAGCAAACATTCTCACAATAATTGCTGCAGCTGTAACACTTTTAGGTGTCGTGATTCACTCACTACCACTTTGCATTGTAGGACTTTGCCTTACTGGACTTTCTTACGGTTCCTGCCCTACTGTTACTTCTGCATTTTCAGCGTCGTTTTACGGACAAAAGCATTTTTCAACCAATTACAGTATAACAAACTTCAACTTAATTGTTGCAT
>JAFSBS010000208.1 GCA_017437165.1 Clostridia bacterium | reverse complement strand
GTTATGTATGCACCTAATGGTGAAGAATTGACAGTTGGTTATCAGATTGCAACCGAATCAGGTAATGTTCAGTTTTTTGCGAAACCTTTACGCAAATACAAATCCTGCCTTGGCATTGAAGTTTATAATGCTTTTGACCGTCCTACAAGCAGAGACCGTGTTCTTTGGGATGAACTTCTTAAGGTTATTATTCCTGAAGGCAGAAATGTTTGGGGATTTGCTAATAACGATGCTCACACCTATGAAGATGTTGACACTTGTTTTATGGATTTCGTTTTACCTGAATATTCACAGGCAAATGTACGTACAGCTATGGAAAATGGTACATTCTTTGCTGTTTCAAGATATGAAGATGGTGAAAGAATCGGTAATACAAGAGAATATCCGACAGTTACAAGCATCATAGTAGATGATGAAAAAGATACAATTACAATTACAGGAAAAAATACAGATTCTATAAAATGGATTGCAGATGGTATTACAATTCAGACAGATTCGGTTTCAGTAAATGGTTTATGTGTATCAACAATTAAATTACATGAATATACAGAAGATATTAGTTGCTATGTTCGAGCAGAGCTTAGTGGTCAAGGTGGCAAAACACTTACACAGGCATTTGTTTGCGATGCAGGTAATATGGAGTCACTTATTGACAGAAGTCCATTTAATTTTGCTCCGATTGACTTTGTTACAGTTTTCCGTAAACTTCTTAAAACTGTATATAATGTATTTTTAGATATTGTACCTGAATTAAAGTAAAATAATAACAAAAAGGAACTGACGAAAAATCAGTTCCTTTTCTTTGTTGTTTAACTCGGTGAATGGGAGTTTGTTAGTATATCAATTTTGAGTTCACCTTTATTATCATAAAAACACAGTCCTGTCACAATTTAATATTGCTTAATAAACTTTATATCTGCAGAGACTTTTTTGTTTTTGTCAAAGCAAATTTCTATTTTATTTGTTTTTATAGCAGGGAATTGACAAATTGCTTTGTGACCTATGGTTGAACCCTTATAAACAGTAATTGGTGTACCGTAAGGAATAGGGTAGGCTTTTATTTCAAAATATTCAATTTCTTCGTCGGTAAATTCTTCTGAAAGTACGGCGTGATTTACAAGTTGAGATTCTGTTTCGAGAGTCAGTTTTTTGTGTTCGTTTGTTGTTTTGCAAGAAATGTAATCAGAAAAATTTTCACGGATTTTTGCCCCGAATTCAAGGAGGGCATTTTTGTCTTTTTGGGGTAGTCGGCCTCTTCGGTCAGGCCCGATATTTATTAAAAGATTTGCACCTCTGCCAACGGAATAATAGTAAAGTCCCATAAGTTCATCAAGGCTTTTAACGGTATCCTCATCATTTTCGCTGAAGAACCAGTTTTCGAGTCGCATACGGCAATCACATTCTGCAGGGAGAAATTTGCGTTTGTCAAGCAAGTCTTTTTCCTCGGTGTTTATCGAAAAATTAAGTGATGCAACATTTAACTTGTTAGGAGTCGGTGCTACGCCTGCTTCGTTACCAATCCATCTGGTGTCAGGGTCCCACATATTAAAAAGAAGAATTTTTGGTTGGCATTTTCTGATTTCTGAAACAATACGTTGCGTATCATATTTATGGTTTTCACTTCCGCAACCATCAAACCAGAGGTAATTGATTTCACCATAATTGGTAAGAAGTTCACGGATTTGATTTATAAAATAATCATCATATTCCTTGCCATCCATTTTTGCAGAGCCGAACTGTGCCGGTGAATAATATAAACCAACCTTAATATTGTATTTATGACAGGCATTAACATATTCTCTGACAATATCACCTGTGCCGTTTTTCCAAGGTGTGTTTTTTACGGAATAATCTGTATATAAAGAAGGCCAGTTTGCAAATCCGTCGTGATGCTTACAAACAAGCACTGCATATTTTGCACCGGCATCGTGAATGGTTTTAATCCATTCGTCGCAGTCTAAATCAGTCGGGTTAAATGAAGAAAGTTCCATTGGCTTCATATCCCAATCCTTGTGACCTTCATTAAAAGTGCGAATACCGAAATGAAAAAACACTCCGAATTCCCAATCTAAAAATTCAAGTTGTTCTTTTTTTGGTGTTTCCATAAAACTACCTCGTTTAATTTTTGTTTGTTGAGTAGATTATATCATGAAATATTGCGCGTAACAATAGAAATGTAGTAAGTAACAAATTTTATTCTTTGTTTTCAGTTGTTATTACTATTGACTTTTGTTTGAAATGAGATATATACTTTATTCACTGTTGTAAAAGGAGTAAAGCAAAAGAACTAATAGAAAATGACAGTTGAGGAAAAACTTTCTTAACTTATGTATGGTTGTTTTAATATAAATAAAAATGGAGTGAAAATTTATGAGGAAAATACTCTGTATGCTTCTTGCATTAACAATGTTGTTTGTAATATCCTTTGAAGTTGTAGCGGTGGAGAAACCTGATAAGACTACTGATTTTAGGGTGTTACCTGCAAAAACGGATGAACCTACGAAACTAAGAACACGTAAACAGGTTGATGGGCTTCGTCTTTATGTAGATGAAGAAAATCCGCTGTTTATGATAAGAAATTGCCCTATATGGAACGGGCCACAGACAGGCGAAGCATTTGCAGAATATGCAATTAAAACATATAATGCGTTACCGGAAGATATAAGAAACTTTGCAGTTATATACATAGACGAAGGTACAACAGATATGACTCCGGCAAGGCAACTTGAATTCTGGGATGAACTTCTCACTATTACAGATAAAGAGGGTGTACCGATTGTCTGCCAGTCAGAGTGCTACAGCACAAACAAAAAGCGTGACCCATTCACAAAAGAAGAACTCTCGCAAGTGTTTAAAGAACATAAATCCCTTATGGGATTTGTTCAGGTTGAACTTTCAACAAACGGCGTAACAAACGAAAAACTCGCTTATGATACTGTTACGGTAGATGAAGGTGTAAATAAAAATATTCTTAAAAGACTTAAATCCTGTATCAGCGCGTGTGCCGAAAATGGTGGTTTGTTTATATGGCAGGATATGGAATACATCTACTACAAAAAAGCAAATTATATAAACCAGATTTTGAAAGACGAAGAACTTTATAATCTTCTCAAAAGCAATACTGAGAATATTATAATTATGGATAAACACAACGGACACGGCAGACATTTTGCAAGTCAGTCAAATATTCTTGGCTGTTGGCTTGATGATGTGTGCGGAAACTGGGGTGTGAATCTCGAAAATTTCTTGTGGTATGAAGAAGGTTTTATTGAATATGATGATTTGGGTGTTCACCCTAATGAGCCTGACCCGCTTACAACAGTAAAATATCCTCCCGCACTTTTCGGTATAGATATGATTGCAGATATGGTTGGCGGTGCAACTGTTTATGCAATTGAGGGTATGTATTCACGAGGCGGTCTTTACCATTTTGTTGATGGTGAGGTTATTCTCACACCTACATTTTACGATGTTCTTTATCCGATTTATCAGATGATTTTAAATGGCTCAGTGCCATCTAAAGATGAAGTAAAAGAAAATATTGAGGTAGCATACAAAATGACCCGTCCTACTCGTTCACCGGCATTAAGCGGTAACGACGCACATCTTCTCCAAGGCTTGTACTGTGATACATACACCTGGTTCCAGGAAAAAATAAATAATATCTATTTCGACTGCACAAAGACCTGGGTGCCATCAACAGGCAGATATTTTATAATACCGATTCTTCCGCTTTATTCAGAGCCTGAGAAAATTCTCCCTGATAGCGAAATTCTTGACGATTACTCATATTTATTCAAATTCCTGTTTATCAATTCTAAAAAAGTAGAGTTCTTCAATGAGCATTACAAAGAAACTTACCAAGGTAACGGCGTATTGTTCGATATAAACGATTATGTCTATATTTTCAACAGCAACGAAAATAAGACTATTGATAGTGAGCAGACTGTGAGCTATACAATGAAGAGTGGAAAGAAAATCAATACCGAATTCGTTGCTCATACCTACGCAATCATAAATGAAGATGAAAATAAAATTAACATTGATATGTGTAATCTCCGCCTGAATGCAGATTTGATTATGTCAGGTCAGGAGAATGAAGACCAGTTTATGCGGGCGTATGCAAGAGGCGAAAGAATGGATAACCCGAAAGATTTCAGGACATCGGTTATTGAACTTTCCGGTTTCAAAACCGAGCCAACCGTAACAGCAACAGGCTCAAACGGTGCAAAAATGAGTACACAATGGAACCCTGACGGCACCCTCACTCTCACAATAATCTCTAATGGCGAAGTGAGAATTACAATTGAATAAATGCAACAAAAAAGCACTTTTGGTTTTTATATTTAAAACCGAAAGTGCTTTATTATTGCCTAATCTTCAATTTTCAAATTTAATTAAGACGGGGGTGACGGTTCTGTGATTGAATCCGAAAACCCTTGATTATCAATGGTTTTAGCGTTATTTAAAATTTAATTTAATCAGAAAATCAAGGAGTGTTTGGGTCTTTGCTGGATGGTGTAATGAATGTTGTTGAAATATTAGTGGAATATGGTATAATGAATATGATTCAATAATTTGAAATTAAAGGGGTATGTATGAAAGACACAGAAATCAAAGTAGCAGCGAAAAAGTTTGTTGAATATTGGAGCGACAAAGGCTATGAAAAAGGTGAAAGCCAACCATTCTGGCTGTCACTTCTTCGTGATGTTTTAGGTGTAAGTGAACCTGAAAAGTTTATAACCTTTGAAGAACAAGTTAAATTAGATAAAGCTAATGGTTTTATTGATGCTCACATTAAAAGTACAAAAGTTTTAATTGAGCAAAAAGGTAAAGATAAAGATTTAAGAAAAGCAATCAAACAATCTGACGGTACTTTGTTAACAC
>JAFSBS010000207.1 GCA_017437165.1 Clostridia bacterium | reverse complement strand
TGCTGATTTAATATTTGGCACAAAATTCACCTCCGAAATTGTATTCATACAGTTGTATATATTACCACGAACACTTATAAAAAGCAAGGTTTTTTTGAAAATATTTCAAGTTTTTTCCGAAAATTTTTAAGGGGGAATGTAAGTTTACATTCTCCCTTAAATTTTTTAAAGATTATAATATTTATCGAACTCTGCAGGGTGTGGAATTGCAGCAAGTTGACTACATTCAGCACGTTTTGTTTTAATGAAGTTTTTGATGAGTTCTTCAGGGAAGACACCGCCCTCAGTAAGATAACTGAAGTCTTTTTCAAGACAATCAAGTGCCTCGGGGAGTGAAGTAGGCAGACCTTGAAGTTTTGCCTTTTCTTCTTCAGGGAGATTATAAAGATTAAAGTCGTAAGGTCCCCAACCATTCTTTGCAGGGTCAATTTTATTCTTTATACCGTCAAGACCAGCCATAAGAATTGCCGCATAGCAGAAGTATGGGTTACAAGTTGCGTCTGGGTTGCGAAGTTCAAAACGACGCTTGTCCGGACTTTTTGCATAAGCAGGAATTCTGATAACAGCACTTCTGTTAGAAGTAGCATAACCAACCGTAACAGGAGCTTCAAATCCGGGAACAAGACGTTTGAATGAGTTTGTGCTTGGGTTAGTAATAGCACAAAGTGAACCAATGTGTTTAAGAAGACCGCCAATAAAGTAGTGTGCAGTTTCACTTAAATGTGAGTAACCATTATCATCAGAGAAAACAGGTTCTCCGTCTTTAAAGAGAATCATATGAACGTGCATACCGCTACCAGCTTCACCATAACTTGGTTTTGGCATAAATGTTGCACTCTTGCCATATTTAAGAGCAGGGTTGTGAATGATGTATTTAATAAGCATTGTAGCATCAGCCATATGAACTACTTCACCAAGTTGTGGTTCGATTTCAAATTGACCGGATGCAGCAACTTCTGGGTGGTGGTAGTTAATTTCAATACCGGCTTCTTTCATAAGAAGGCACATCTCACTACGACATTCATAAGAAATATCAAATGGTTTTGCAATATGATAGTTCTTTTGTTTAGGAACAACAACACCGTGACCCTCTGTGTCAGAGTTCCAATAAGATTGTTTAGCATCTACTGAAGCACCAATGTAGTTACCGCCAACATTCCATGTAACATCGTCAAAAAGATAAAATTCAAATTCAGGTAAAATTTTCATTTCATCTGCAATACCGGTGTTTTTCATATATTCAACAGCAGCTTTAATAATGTTTCTTGGGTATTGTGCGAGTGGGCGATTTTCAGGTGTGTCAATAATCATTGCGTTACCTGTCATTGAAAGTGTAGGAATTGAGCAGAATGGGTCAATGAGAGCGGTATCAGGGTCCGGAATAAATACCATATCACTCTTTTCAACTACTGCGTAGCCGTAGTTAGATGCGTCAAAACCTATACCGCTTTTCATTGTGTCTTCTGAGAAGTTTTCAGCAGGAATAGTAACGTGACGATACTGACCGTTGATGTCAACCATTTTAAAGTCAACCATTTTAATATCATTTTCTTTAATGATATTAAGAATATCCTGAACAGTTTTAGCCATAAAAATGCACCTCTTAATTTTAAAAATTACATATATAAATATAACAATTTTTTATATTGTTGTCAATAAAAGTAAAAATATGTTATTTAAAAATGTTGATAAATTTCTAAAAATAATTTATAATAAATTCAATAGAGGTGATGACTATGGCGGTTAAATTAAACGAAGATAAAACAGTTGTAGAAAGAATTAAAAAAGGTT
>JAFSBS010000206.1 GCA_017437165.1 Clostridia bacterium | reverse complement strand
GGTGCTAAAATGGTGGGTGCTAAAGTTAATGGTAAAATTGTACCGATTGATTATAAAGTCAAAACCGGTGAAATTGTTGAAGTCCTCACTTCTTCACAACCGGGTAAAGGTCCCAGCAGAGACTGGCTCACTATTGTTAAAACAAGCGGTGCAAAAACTAAAATCCGTGCGTGGTTCAAAAAAGAACGCAGGGAAGAAAATATTGCTGAAGGTAAATTGCAACTTGAGAGAGAAATCAGAAGAAATAAATTGCATTTTACTGATGAAGAGATTGCTACAATTGTCACAAAACTTAAAGAAAGACAACATTGTAATACAGAAGAGGATTTTTTTGCTGCGATTGGTTATGGTGGTATTCCTATAACAAGACTTCTTCCGTATTTAAGAGAAGAGTATCATAGGTTGGCATCACAAAAACAACCTGAACCAATTAAGGTTGTCGAAGAACCTAAACCTGTAAAACGAGCAAAAGGTGAAGGCGTTATTGTTGAAGGAATTGATAATTGTCTTATTAAACTTTCACGCTGTTGCGCACCTATTCCGGGTGATGAAATTATAGGATTTATTACAAGGGGACACGGCGTTTCAATTCACAAACGTGACTGTCCTAATGTACCACAGGATATCGAAAAATCACCTGAACCGTACAGATGGGTTGATGCGTCATGGAGTGTAGGTACAGAAACAAAAGAATTCAACGCAACTATTGCAGTTTTGTGCGAACCTTCTGCATTTATTATGGCAGATATTGCAAATGTGTTGGCAGAAATGCGTATTATGATAAATGCTGTAAATACCCGTGGTGAAAAAGGTGGCAGAGGTACTGTATTTATTACTGTAACGGTAAAAAGTACAGATTCTCTTAATGTGCTTATTTCACGACTTAAAAATGTTCAGGGTGTTATAGATATTACAAGGAGAACTAACTGATGAAAGCGGTAATTCAGCGTGTACAGGAAGCAAGCGTAAAAGTGGATGGTGAATTGGTTTCATCAATCGGTAAAGGGTATATGTTACTTTTAGGTGTTATGAAAGGTGACACAGAAAAAGAAGCTCAATTACTTGCAAGAAAAACGGCTTCTTTAAGAGTTTTTGAAGACGAAAACGGGAAAATGAATTTATCGGTAAATGATATTGGCGGTGAAATTCTTTCTGTTTCACAGTTTACTCTTTGTGCTGATTGTAAAAAAGGAAACAGACCATCATTTATAAATAGCGAAGAACCGGAAAAAGCAAATGAACTTTATGAGTTTTTCTGCAACGAACTTTTGAAAAATGGTGTAAAAAAAGTTGAAAAAGGTGTTTTCGGGGCAGATATGAAAGTAAGTTTAATAAATGACGGTCCGGTTACTATTACTTATGATACGGATTTATGGTTAGGATAAAATTTAGTTATGTATATTAAAAGATTACCTTTGGGCGATATCGGTGCAAATTGTTATGTGATTTGCGATGAAGAAACAAAAGTCGGTGCAGTTCTTGATGTCGGTGGATTTTCAGACGAATTGTTAACCGAAATAAAACAGTCGGGTATGGACGAATTAAAATACATTTTTTGTACTCACGGTCACTTTGACCACATCGCGGGAGTAAAAAAATTAAAAGATATTTATAAAGATGCAAAAATTGTTATCGGAGAAAAAGATGCAGTTTTAACAGAAGATACTGATAAAAATGTCGCGGATTATTTCGGTGCATCTTTTGAATGCTTTAAACCTGATATTTTAGTAAAAGAAAATGATACGTTGGAAATCGGCAGTAAAAAGTTAAGAGTTCTCGAAACACCGGGGCATAGCCTTGGCGGAGTGTGTTATATATGCGATGAAGAAAAATTTGTTTTTTCAGGTGACACACTTTTTAAACTCACAGTCGGAAGAACTGACTTGTGGGGTGGGAACTTAAATGAGCTTTTAGATTCAGTCGAAAAATTGATGCTTCTTTCTGACGATTACGAAGTTTTCACAGGTCATAACATTTCTACTACCATTGGTAGTGAACGAGTAAGAAACAGGTATTTAAGAAAAAAGAGAATATGAAATTATTTTGTATATCACACAATTACCATTACGAAATTGAAAATGTTATAAGATTATTTTTACCTTTTCAGAAAATTCTTGTTTTAAAAGAAAAAGAAGAACTTTCGGGTGATTATCTTTATACAGAAAAAATAGAAGAAAATGGAAGAATAACACTTGTTTCAGAGTTTTCATTCGGCGGTAAAACACAAAAAAGTGAAAATCAATATCTTAATATAACCGACAACGAAGCTGAATTATATTTGGCGGGAATGGTGCTTACACAGTTTGTAAAAGAATTTGACTTTAAACCAAACTGGGGTATTGTAACAGGTGTAAGACCATCGAAACTTATGGCATCTGTTATAGATGAAGTCGGTGAAGAAAATGCAAAAGAATATTTTATAAAAAAATTCCTTGCTGAACCAAACAAGGCGGAGATGGCATTTAATGTCGCTAAAATGGAAGAGAAAATTATAAAATCTGCAGATGGGGACTCTTTCAGTCTTTATATTTCTATTCCGTATTGCCCTACAAGGTGTAGTTATTGTTCTTTTGTTTCTCATTCTATTTCAAATGAAAAGGCAAGAGATTTAATTCCGCAATATGTGGAAAAACTTTGTGAGGAATTAAAAGTAATTGCAGAAATATCAAAAAACAACGGACTTTACTTAAAAAGTGTTTATTGGGGTGGTGGTACACCTACTACTTTAACTCACGAACAGTTGGATGTTATATTGACTGAAATTGAAAATGACTTTGATTTATCAAGGTGTATAGAATATACAGTTGAAGCAGGTCGCCCCGATACAATTACAAAAGAAAAACTCGAAACTTTAAAGAAACACAATGTTAATAGAATCAGTATAAATCCACAGACTTTTAATAATTCGGTTTTAAATGAAATAGGCAGAAGACATTCGGCGGAAGATACTGTTACTAAATATAATTTAGCGAGAGAAACAGGCTTTGATGCTATAAATATGGATTTAATAGCAGGGCTTCCGACAGATACAGTCGAAAGTTTTAAAAACAGTATTGAAAAGGCTATTACTTTAAATCCGGAAAATATTACAGTACATACATTGTCTTTGAAAAGGTCATCTACCATTGTTACCGAAGATGAGAAATCATCGCTCGATGCGACCGTGACTGGTGATATGGTTGAATACGCAAATAAAAGACTTTCTGAAAGCGGTTACAAACCATACTATATGTACAGACAGAGTAAATCTTTAGGAAATCTTGAAAATGTCGGTTGGTGCAAAGAGAATAAAGAATGTTATTACAATGTATATATGATGGGCGAGTGTCAGACAGTTTTATCGGCTGGTGCTGGTAGCGTCACAAAATTAAAAGAACCTTGTGGCAGACAAATAGAACGGATTTTTAATTTTAAATTCCCGTTTGAATATATTGACAGATTTAATGAACTTATAGAAAGAAAAGACAGAATAAATACATTTTATAAGGAATATCCTATTAAATAAGGGGTGTAGTAATATGTCCAATATCAATAATAATCTTGAATATATAGAAGAAAAAGCAAAAAATCCTGAATTTTTTGTGCATCAATGCGAATCGAGGTACAACAGAATTATTGAAAGTATTGCAAAAAAGGTTGCAGAGAACAGTAAGATAGAAATTATTATGCTTGCAGGTCCAAGTTCTGCAGGTAAAACCACTACTGCAAAAAAAATAAGAGAAGCATTAAAGGAAAATGGGGTCAACAGTTACGCTATTTCTCTTGATGATTTTTACCTTAATAACTGCGATGCTCCGTGTTTCCCTGATGGTACACCTGATTTTGAAACTGTTCAGGCACTTGATATTCCGTTCTTTTACGAAGTTATGGAGCAGATTTTAGAAACCGGCGAAGCAGATTTGCCCGAATTCGATTTTTTAACGGGTAGAAGAAAAGAAACCTTTAATCATATTAAAATAAATGAAAGAGAAGTTATCATTGTTGAAGGACTTCATGCACTTAATCCTGTTATAACAAAAGATTTACCGAGCGATAGACTTTTTAAAATTTATATAAATGTTTCTTCAAGAATTTACGATAATAATAAAGAAATTGTTTTAAACAAGAGAAATATGCGTTTTATTCGTCGTCTTGTGAGAGATTACAATTTCAGAGGAAATTCTGTTGAAAGAACATTCCAAATGTGGGTTACTGTTCGTTATGGGGAAGATACATATTTATTCCCTTACAGACACAATGCCGATGTTAAAATAAACACAATTCATCTTTACGAAACCTGTGTTTTAAAAGATACTGCAATAAAACTTTTAAGTGAAGTAAATAAAGATTCTCCGTTTTACAAGGAATCGCAGAGACTCGTAAGAAATCTTGAGCGTTTCCCTGATTTAGATAAAAATTATATTCCTGAAAATTCGCTTTTAAGAGAATTTGTGAAATTTTAAGAGGTGAGAAATTTTGGCGAAAGATAAAGCATTCGAGAAGCAGAATGTACTTAATGGAGCTATGATTTTAGTCGTAGCAACTGCACTTGTTAAAATTATTGGTGCGATTTATAAAATTCCGCTTACCGGTATTATAGGTTCATTAGGTCGTGGTTATTTTGCTTCTGCTTATAATATTTATACACCTGTTTATGCTATTTCTATGGCAGGCCTTCCTGTTGCAGTTTCTGCAATAGTTTCAAAAAATGTTGCTCTTGGCAGATATCGTGATGTAAAACAGGTCTTTAAAGTAACCTTTCCGTTGTTTTTAGCGTTAGGGGTAATCGGTACTGCAGTTTTAT
>JAFSBS010000205.1 GCA_017437165.1 Clostridia bacterium | reverse complement strand
TTTTCTTTGATCCCACTTGCTTTCAAGTTTTGAATTTTTTCTTATATGATTTAAAGAAGTCATAAGACCAAAACTACTTGTATCTATAAAGCTCATTCTGACACCTGCTTTCAATATTTAATAATTACTAACAACCAACCGGGTACAATTACCCTCTAATAATGTTATTCCACGATTTTCTAATTTCTAAAGCAAAACAACCATTGAAATTTTCGATTTCAATGGTTGTTTTTAATTATTCTTTTATTAACTCTAAACTTATAACTTTATAAAGTTCTTTTACATCAAAAGGTTTGCCTATATGTGTTGACATACCTGCTTTTAATGCAATTTCTACATCCTTTTTATGAGTGTTTGCGCTCATTGCAATTATTGGCACTTTTTTAGAGTCCATTCTCTCTAAATTACGAATGAATTTTGTTGCTTCAAGGCCATCCATTACCGGCATTCTTACATCCATAAGAACAACATCATAATAGCCTTCGTCAGAGTTGTTGAATTTTTCAAGACCTGCTTGTCCGTCAGGCGCACATTCAACAGTCATACCTTTTTTCTCTAATACTCTGACTGAAATCTGACTATTCATTTCGTTATCCTCGCAAAGAAGTACCCTTTTGTCTTTCAATATACTATCAAAATCGTCATTTGAAAGTTCTTCTTTGCTCTGTGCTAATGAATCATCGACTTCAACTTCCTCTAAAGCAAGTTCAACAGTGAATTCAGAACCTTTACCAACTTCACTTTCAACAGAAATTGTGCCACCCATAAGTTCAACAACATACTTTGTAATAAATAGACCAAGACCTGTACCTGAACTGTTAATAGAGTTATTACCCTCTCTGGTAAATCGGTTAAACATTTTCTTTTGAAATTCTTTACTCATTCCGATACCGGTATCTTTTACAATAAATCGTTCTACTATAACACCGTCGTTTCTGCTTACGAACTCTATTATAAAATCTATTTTACCTTTTTCAGGCGTAAACTTAACAGCGTTAGAAAGCAAATTGAAGAAAATCTGATTAAATCTTAACTTATCAGTACTCACACACTTCGCCAGACTTTTATCAGTTTTCATTGTAAATTCAATCTTTTTAGCATCACAAAGCGAACGAACCATAGTGTTCACATAGAGTTTAAACTCATCCATTGAGTAAGGTTCAAATGTTAAATTCAAAGCGTTTTTCTCAATTTGCGAACTATCAAGTGCGTCATTTATAAGACCTAAAAGGAAGTGTGCTGAAGCATCAATATTTGTAAAGTATTTCTTTATAGTTTCATCTTTACTTTCTTCAACACCCAATGCAGACATACCAATAATAGCATTCATTGGTGTACGCATATCGTGACTGATACCCGCAAAGAAATCTGAACGCGCCTCGTTTGCCTTTTTAGCTTCTTCCATAGCCTTTTTAAGTTTCTTTTCTTTTTTCAGTCCTTCTCTTACAATCGCATCAACATTTGACCTTGTTGAAAGAAGAATATCGGTACGCTCTTTAAACAATGGTTTTATAACCATACTGTTATATTCTTCTTCGCCATTTCTGTCGAGACCTAAAAATTGAAACTCAATAATGCCATTCTTTTTAATTGCAGAATTGATATAGTCAATTGACATATATTTCCTGACTCTTTTTCTATCCCTCTCTGTCACACGTTTTTCACAAAATACATCCATACCGCTTTCAAACTCGAAAGTATTATTAAAATTCGTAATGTTGGTACCTGCAGAATGAAATCTTGTATAAATGTCGTGCTGTGTATCAATTACACCAACCTCAAGGTAATTCTGCTCAAGTATGCTTTCAGAAATAATTGACGTCATTTTTTCTTTTGTCATATCTTTATTATAAAAGAATGCAAGAATGTTGCCCGTTTTAGGACTTTTAAGAATGTTAACATCAACACAAATCCAAATTCTTTTTTTGTCGCCTTTTATTTTCGCAAAATACTCTTCTCTTACTTCTGTTACACCTTTTTCAAAAAGATTAAGAAGATTATCAACAGAAAGGTTTTTTGCCTGTTCATCAGTCATTTCACAATCATCGAGAAAATTCATAGAACGTTCTCTGTAATCAATAGTTGTGATGATATTTTCATCTTTAACATAAGATTCACCGTATCTTAAATTTTCAACTATACCCAAAGTAAGATTAACACACGATGTTGAAATAATATTGTCACCTGTTTTATTTCTGAATGCAAGTTCTTCTCTGAATCTTTTTTCGGCGAATTTTTGTTCAGTAATATCTCTGCTCATACCATAAGCAATAATACCATTACCCGCATCATCTCTTACAACAGAATAAGAAATTTCAACACATCGTTTTATATTTGAAGTAGAGTTAAGCATCCAGAAAGTGCCTCTTAACTCTTTTTCCTCACCAAAATCTACTCTCTTGTAAAACTCTTTAAATTCTTCATATTGTTCTTCAATAATGACATTTTTATTAAAAAGCCTGTTCGGGAAATCATAAAGAATAACCTCTCTGCCGATTTCACCTATTTCAGTACCTTGCGGATAGCGTGCTGACTTATTTTTTATATCATACTCCCAAACGAGCATTTTTGCACCGCTTATTGCAAGTTTGAATCTATTTTCGGTATCCTTGAGTTTTTGTTTATTTTCTATAATCTCCGTTACATCATGGCACACGCCAACTAATGCAATTCTTTCCTGAACTTTAACGACCTTGCCATTATCTTTAACCCATATAAATCTGCCGTTTTTCTTTCTTACACGATATGTAAGTTCATATTTTTTCCCCGGTTCAGTCAAGCCCTTTAATTTTTCCTGAACATACGGTAAATCATCACGATAAATTAGATTTGCTACCTTATTATTTATATCGATAACGAGTTCTTTTTTGTTAAGATAACCTAACATTCTGACAAAATTGTCGTCTATTACATAAAGTGGTGATTCTTCTTCGTTAAAAGAACCTAAAATACCAGCATTTACATCTTCACTTAGAATATCTCTGTAAAGTTCCGCCTCATAACCCAATTCAACTTCTTCCACAAAATAGCGAATCGGCATAGAATTTCTATCTACTACAGATATATCCAAAGAAGAAATTTTTAATTCATCATTATTTTCAAGTATAATTGCCGAAATTCTCATAACCATAACTTGTTCTGTTTCGGTATTTTTCACTTCGGTAATTAAATTCGTCGAATAAATGCCTTTTCTGATTTCTTTTTCATTCTCTTCAGAAAAACTTAAAGCACAGTTTACATTTGTAAATGTTAAAAATGTTCTGAGTGCCGCTTTTATAGCTACAGCACCATGAATAGTTCCATTCTGAACCAAACCGAAAATATCTGCATCATCAGTAAAAGCCTTATAGCTTTCATCGATTTTTTTCTCTTCAAGATGAGCAGTAAAAAGATTTTTCAAAAACTCAACTGTCTTTTTAACATTTTCGCTCATACCGCCACCCCCACAATAGCGTATATTCTTCCAATGTAGTACAATTTTAACACAAAAAATAAAGATTATCAATATTTTTTGTGAAAAATATTGATAATCTTATATAAAAGAGCTGTAAAAAACTTGTTGTTTTTTACAGCCCAATTAAATTATTTTTTCATTTCAAGTGTTTTAGTAATCATTGATTTAACAACAGAAAGCGCTGTAAGGTTTGCCTGATAAGCGTTTGATGCTGCCATTAAGTCAATCATTTCTTCAGTTGTATCAACATTTGAATATGTAACATAGCCACTTTCATCTGCAAGTGGGTTTGTTGGGTCATAAACTTTTGTAAACTCACGTTCACTCTCTACAACCTCTGCTACTCTTACACCACCACCCTGAGCATTTGAAAGTTCTTCTTTAAATGTCATGGCACGTTCTTGTAAAACCACTTGTTGTCTTCTGTAAGGTTCGCCACTTTCAGTCATTGTTGTTTTTTCATTTGCTATGTTCTGTGTAATAATATCTGTTCTGAAACGTTCAGCAGTTAAAGCAGAACCAACTATATCCAATGAATTACAAAATCCCATAATTAAACTCCTTATTTAATACTACTGTTCAATACATATCCGAATTTATCGAATTCTGATTTAACCTTTGTTAATAACATACTGTACTGAGCATAAGACTTATAAAGCTCAATGCTCTCTTTTTCCATATTAACATTGTTACCGTCAGAGCGTGTTGACGCAGATTCATCATCAACAACCTGGGTTTCAATAATGTTCTGTGCAGTAACGTTTCTTCTTTCTTCACTTAAAACATTAACAAAATCAAGTTGTTTCGCTTTATAACCAGGTGTTTCAACATTGGCTATATTCTGCATATGAAGTTCTTGCTTTGTCCAGGCTAAATTTGTACCCGCTTCAAGCAATTTAAAATCATAAGAATTGAAAAACATAGTAGTTCTCCCTTAAATCAGTTAAAATTTGATTACGCACCTGCACCTGTTGTACGTGCTATTTTGTCAGCTTGAACATAGGTATCGCGAAGTTCTTTAATCATTGCAATAACCTCATCAATCTGTGAAAAATCTTTTTTGATGTTAGCCTGAATTGCAACATTCAAAAAATATTCATAAAGTTGGTCAAGATTTTTAGATATATCATACTTGAAGTCAAGATTACTTCTTAAATATCTGAAAATCGCTTGTACTTTCTGGAGATTTTTATTTATCCCCTGAATATCATTCTTTTCATTTGCAATTTTTGCTAATTCAAAATCTTTCATAGCCGCATCGTACAATGCAGTAAGCATTTCTACAGCAGTCATAGACATAACAGATTGTTGTTTGTACTGCTGTGAGTACTGTTGGTACGGATTATTTACCATAATACACCCTCATTTTATACTATTTCTCAAAAAAAATCAATAGGTAAATTGTTGTCCTAAATATGCACTCTGTGAACTATAGTTAGAAATGATAGTTTCCATAGCATTAAATTGCTTCCAATATCTATCTTTTTCTTTGTTATATCTTGTATTAAGAATTGAAATTCTGTCATCAATTCTTTTAAGTTCATTATAAAGAGTTGACTGCGTCTGTGTAGCTTTTGACTCTTTAGCACCCGCAATACGAACTAACTCACCAGGGTCTGCGGCACTTACTTTAGCTGCTCTGTCCATAATACCGGTAAGTTTACTTGCAAGTCCGTTTGTACCAACAAATAATTTTTCAACTTCTTCAATATTTGTTGAAAGTGCTTTTTTAAGAGCTTCTTCATCAATAACGAGTTTACCTCTGTCTTCTTTATTGCTTGATGTTTCAATACCAATATCATAAAGAGCAACTTTTGATGTTGTTGATTTAGTATAAAGAGCACTTCTCATATTCTGAAGGAAGTTACGGATTGTTGAGTCACCATAAAGAAGACCCTGTTTTGACTTTTCTTCCCATTTTTCAATCTGGCTTTCAGTCATTTCATCTCTTTGTGCATCTGTAAGAGGCGCATATTTACGATATGTAGGTTCTGCGTAAACATATTCATTAAGTTTTTCAATCATTTTGTTATAATCTTCAACAAAAGATTTAATTGTATTGAAAATAGCCTCTGTATCGCGTTCTGTTGTGACTTTTGACTCTTCATAACCAATTACATTGCCATTTGCATCTAATTTCTGTGCGCTTACATCAGTAAGTTGTAATGTAATACCATCAATTGTAAAATTATTTGAGGTTCTTGAGAATTCATTACCATTTATAGATACAATTGCATCTTGTCCTGCAACTACCGCATCAGACTTTAATGCACCATTCTCAAATTTGTCACTTCCGAAAATCTTTGATAAGAAATCTCCTGAAGTTTCTGTAATGCTGATTCCGAATTTTGAACCTGACTCAACTGCTTCCATTGAGAATGAATCAGAAATTGAAGAGTATGAAAGTTTTACACCCGCATCGCTCTTATTTATAGCGCTGATTACTTCTGCTACAGTATTATCTTTTGTAAATGAGAATTTCTCGCCGTTTATCTCAAATGAGAAACTGTCACCTGTGAGACCTAACTCACTTAACTTTGAAGAAGTACTGATTCTTGTTGAAGAACCCGGTTCAAAACCAAATGCAGAAGCATTAGAACCTGTAATTCTTAATTCGTGACCTTTTTCACCATTGAAATCGATTGCTAAACTTAAATTTTTAGCACCGTCAACTTCAGCTACATTTACTTTTACATAACCGCCGAATTTCTGTGAAACTTCTGTTTCCAAAGCGCTTATAACAGCATCTTCAGTTATGTTTCCATCAGCATCCATTATATCTTCTTTCTTAAGAGTGATTGCTTTCTGAGCACCATCTAATGAAAGAGTAAATGTAAATTCACCATTTGAATCAATTACTGATTTGATTTGGTCAATATTAACCTTGCCACCCTTAAGTACTGACTCACCACTTACGTTAACAGAAGATGAGAGTTTAGCTTTAGAAGCAAGTTGTTTTACTATGATATTCATATCTTCTGTAGAAGCACCTGCTGCAGAAGATATAATTTTAACTGCATTTCCGCCTGTAACTTTAGATGTCATCGCATTAAAGAATGCAGAAGAAGCCAAATTGTTTTTAGTACTTGCACCGTATGATGTGTTGAAATATTTTGTTGAAAAACTATTGATTTGTGTTATAACATCACGGTAGTTTTCAATTTTCCATTCAGTTTGTGTTTTTAAACCTTTTTGTTTATCTATTTTTGATTGAGTACCTGATAATAATTTTTCAACTAAACTATCGGTATCCATACCGGAAATCATACCTGAAAAACCATTATTTGAACTTACTGAAGATGTTGAATTAACGTTCATAAAAACAACTCCTTTTGTTAGTAATCATAAGATTATATTTTAATATCTCTTGAAACATTTACTGTTGCAAAACTTGTACCGTGAACAGATTTATAGTACCTTTGAGTAGCAGCTTCGCCACCCTGATTAAAAGTCTGTATTTTATTTAAAATCTTTTCTTTTTCGTACTGAATTCTGTTTTTTATAACATCATCGTTACTGTTTATTCTGTTTAACACAGCATTTACTGCAAGAACTTCGATATATATTTTAGAAAGTTCTGGTGTTAAATCGTCTTTTTCACAAGCATTATTGAGAACATTCCTTACATCGTTATCCATTCCTGCAAACTCTCTGAGTTTATCATCAATGATTTTAATTTTATCTACCAATTCGCCACGTTTTTCAGTACACGCTAAAAGTTCCTCTTGTGGAACAACTGCCATTGAATCAGTAATTTTTTCTATTTCGCTTAAAAGCGCTGTTTTTTCTCGGAGGTAACCGATTACATCCTCATAAATCTGTGACATACCGATAACACCCCTTTCTTATTTTCATTTATTAAGTTTCTGAACCATAGATTTGAGATTTGCTTTTGGTAAAGCGGATGTTACTGTTGCAGCCTGTTTATTGGCTTGTATTGTCTGATATAATTCTTCACGCCAGATTTTACATTCCTTTGATGCAGTAACGCCGATCCTTACCTGATTGTTTATATCAACAACTTTTAATTCAATTGGTTCTTTAAGGCCTTCAACTTCAATAATTAAAGATTCGCCTTCTTTTCTTGTTAATAATAACATATTATTTTGCCCCCTCCATAATAGGATGTCTTACGGGGTAATCCTGCTCTAAAAGTATTTGTGCGGCAACACCTGTTGTGCTGTTTATAATAACAGGACTTTTAAGATTTACAGTTGAAGCTTCAAAATCTTCCTTTAAAGAAAGAACTGTCCAACAGACATAATCACCTGTACCAAGAAGTTTTTCATTTTCTTCGGTTATTTCAGGTTTATAAAAATCTTCAAACTGTGAGGGGTTAAATAATAAGAAACAAAGACTTGGTTCTTCAAGAGACTGCAACCATACAATTTGCTCACCAATCTCTTCATCGAAAATCAATGTATATCTTTTATAATCGTCAAAACCAAAAATTGGTTGTTTGAAAATAATTACCTTTGAATCCGGAATTTCTCTTTCACCAAAGTCTCTTGTTTTATAAATCATATTTAGAACTCCTTGTGTTTGTTAAACCGAACTACTGAAATTTTTATTTCAGATTATTCTGCATCAGCTTCATGATTTGGGTCTGAACTTTTCGGGAAGTAGTTAGGTCCTCCAACATATTCAATATCAACACTTGCTCTCTGAACAACATTGAATTTTACACTGCCTGCAATGTAAGTCATTGAACGATCAAGTTCCTGCCAGTTAATATCAAGTTCAGTTGGTGTATATTCCATATTAAGGTCATTTGGCTCCCATGAAATATTAGGACCAACACTTGGGAAGAAAGCTGTAACAAGGTGTGTTGTACCTTCATTTATCCTCTTCTGGGCAATAATACTTGGAATATTTGCACCTTCGTTTACTTTTGAAATCTGTTTACCAATATCAACATATTCTCTTGTTTTTTCTGCTATATGTTGTTTGCCACGATTTGCCTCGTAACTGATTCTGTCACCCATAGTCATTAAACCGATAGATTTACGGCTTTCATAACTATCTATTTTTACAGAAATATTTTTCGCATCAATTTTAAGTGTAGATGGGGTAGTCTGCACTTGCATATCACGAATAGTATCGTTATCGTACTCCAACTTTGCAGGTGTTACTTCTAATTCGTATTTACCGGGTGTAGTCTTAATTTCGATAACTTGCATTTAAATCCCTTCCTCCTAGAATATGGTGAATAAAATCACCTGAAAATTAAATCCATTTAATTTTTGTTTTTGCCTCTTATTATCTTAAATAATCCCATAATGAAACAGGAAGTATCTGTGAACCCATCTGAATAACTGCTTTTAAAATGTAGTCATTCATTGACTGATTTGTTGCTTCTTCTGCATCATTTATACCAACAAGTTCGTCAATTCTGAACTTGTAGTTATCAACCTGATTTTGAAGTCTTGTTTCCATCGTGTCAAGGAAATTTGTTTTAGCACCCATATCTGTAAGATTTGTTCTGAAAATATCAACTCGTGCTACAAGGTGATCCTGAAGTTCATGGAATTTATCAGGGTCATAATTTATTAACTTATCTTCAATTTCTGTTATAAGGTTAATAATATTATTTGAATTGCCGGTTTCTTCATCAACACCGAAACCTAAAATCTGAAGACCTGAAAAAGATGCTTCAAAACCTGAAACGGAGTTGAATGAATTACCATCAACACGAACACCTAATCCTATATCTATAAATAACGGGTTATCTTTTGCAATTTCTTGCTCAACACCATTTTCATCAACATAGTATCGTGTACCATCTGTTCTTTGCTTAACAGAATCAACATCAATACCATTGTAAAGAAGTTTACCATCATCACTCAAGGAGAATGGTGCAACTTTTGCAGTAGAACCACCAAAAGGATATTTAGTAGCAAACTTCATATTTGCGAACTGAATAAGTTCCTCTTTCATAGATTTAAGTTCCGCAGCAATTGTAACACGGCCGGTATCACCTGCAGTTTCTGAAGATGCCTTAATAAGTTTTGTACCGATAATCTCATTAAGAACATCATTCATTGACATCATTGAATCTTCAACCGCTTTAAATTCACTGTTTATAGCCTGAACGTTTGAAAGTTGCTTTTCTGATTTGAAAAGTTCAACTCTTGAGTTAAGCATTCTTGTACCTGCAGAAACATCGTCTGACAACTTAATGAAACGGTTACCTGAAGCAATTTTCATATTAGTTTCAGCATAGTCATTTCTTGCTTTGTTGAGATATTTTATATAGTTTCTTTGCGTTGTTTTATCTGCAACTCTCATTGCTTATTCACCCTTTCTTAAAGTCCTACTCGACCCATTCTGTTTATGATTGTATCTAACAAATCATCCATTGCAGTCATTAAACGGGATGCTGCTTCATACGCTTTCTGGTAAACGATCATATCTGCTGCTTCTTCATCAGATGAAACTGCTGATATAGAATCCCTCTGACCCTGGAAATCATTTGCAACAAGTTCAGTAGCATCGTGTCTGCCTTCCTGGAAACTGATTTCTGTACCGAGTTTTCCTAAAAAGTCGATTTCGTATTCAGCAAATGTACCTGTGAAAGTTTCTCCATAAGCCTCAAATGTAAATTTATCTTCAATAAGTGCAGATGCTAAATTAGAAGCATAATCTTCAATTGTTTCTGCTCTGTTGTAGATAAAGTAACCTGCCGCATTATTTACCCATTCATCACTAAGAGAAATATTTGCTGCAGTAACAGGTGCTTTAGAGTTTGTCTTACCGCTTTCGGTTTTTGCAGCAAGTAAAACTTTATAAACTGTTCTGCCTTCTGCATCAACTTTTGGCTGACCTGTTGTTTCATCATATTCAGGAATTGCATTATTTGCAATTCTTGCAAACGCACTTGCAATTGAATCTATTCTGTCGCGATAGTACATAAGACCGTTTGAAGCAGTTTCGTTACCACTCTGCATACAAGGTCCACGACCATTAAGGAATTCCATATAAGCGTGAATTGTACCACCTGTAAGACCTACATTCTTACCTGTATCACTCCAGGTAACAGCAACTGTACCATCCTGATTCTGATAAAGATTAAGAACATTGTACTTAACGCCGTCGATTGCGTTGTGGTCACCAATATCAACATCTATTGTACCATCAAGATTTTCTGTAACATGAATATCACAGTAACCTGAAAGTTCATCAAGAAGTAAATTCCTCTGGTCTAAAAGTTCATTTGCCTGATAATCATTATCTGTTG
>JAFSBS010000204.1 GCA_017437165.1 Clostridia bacterium | reverse complement strand
TGGTAGAAATGTTGTAAACCCGGCGATTACTGCAAGAGTGTTTATGCTTGTTGCGTTCTCTTCTATGACAAAGGCGGCATTTCCGCTTGATTCAACTGCGGGCGCAACACCACTCGCATTATTGGCAGAAGATAAAAATGCGGTAAGTTTACAAGATTTATTACTCGGTAATGTTGGTGGTGCAATTGGTGAAACTTGTGCAGTAGCACTTTTAATTGGTGGTATTTACCTTTTAGTAAAAAAAGTTATTACCTGGCACATTCCTGTTGCATTTATTGCTACAACATTTTTCTTCACTCTGGCAGTTCACGAATTTGACTTTATGTTAGCATTAAGTCTTGTTCTTTCCGGTGGTCTCATTTTAGGAGCTTTCTTTATGGCAACTGATTATGTTACATCACCAACAACTTCACTCGGTAAACTCATTTTTGGTATTGGTGCAGGTTTAATTACAGTGTTGATTCGCGAATGGGGTATTTACCCTGAGGGCGTTTCATTCGCTATACTTATAATGAATATCTTAAATCCATATATTGATTCATTAACTGCACGTAAAATGTTTGGAGGTGCGAAGAAATGAAATATTTCAAAAGTGTAATAGCGTTAACAGTTATTTGCGCTCTTGTTGCAGTTCTTCTCGCTCTTACCAACTCAATTACAGCTCCGATTATTGAAGAGAATGCGTCTGCAGCGGCAAATGAAGCACTTCTTGTAGTTTACCCTGATGGCGGGGATTTTACTCAACTCGATATTTCAACTTATGAACTCCCTGCAACTGTTACAGATGCATATTCTGCAAGTAATGGTGGTTATGTTGTAAAACTTCTTACTTCTGGTTACGGTGCAAATATGGTTCTTATGTGCGGTATTGATGGTAATGGCACAGTTACAGGTGCAACTTGCCTTTCAAGTGGTGAAACTTTAGGTTACGAAAAAACTTATGGTGATTCATTAAAGGGCAAAACAGTTACAGATATTGATGCAGTTGAAACAATTTCCGGTGCAACAATGACAACTGCTGGTTACAAAAATGCAGTTAAAGATGCACTTAATGCAACAATTATTCTTGGCGGTGGTTCTGTAGATATCCGTTCAGAAGAAGAAATTCTTAACGATAACCTTTCAGAAGCACTTCCGGCAGCAGAAGGTAAATTTGTTTCATGGTTTATGGTGGAATCATTAGAAAATGTTTCTGCAGTTTACGAAGCAGAAAACGGAACAGGTTATGTCCTTGTTTCAGACGAAGAATTTATTGCAATTGATAAAACAGGTGCAGTTCTCAGTACAGTAGCGGATGATATAAAAGTTACAATGGAAGCTAATGCACAGTTAATTACAAACTCATCAATTGAAGAAATTGATATTTCCGGTTACGATATGCCTTCACAAGTGAAGAAAGCGTATAAAACTGCAAGTGGCAACTATGTATTTGAATTAGCCGCAAACGGTTTCGGTATAAATGGTGACCAGTATTATAGTCCGTCAGGTAAACCTATTGAACTTAAAGCATCGGTTACTAATGATGGTAAAATTATTGCAGTTCTTACAACTGCACAGTATGAAACAGATGGCATCGGTTCTGCTTGTGCAGATGCTTCATTCTATACACAGTTTAATGGTAAAGTTGAAGCAGATTACAGTGAAATTGAAGGTATATCCGGTGCAACAATTACTACAAATGGTTATAAAACAGCAGTTTCAAAAGTATTTGAAGCAGTTAAATTATTGGAAGGGGTGGCCTGAATTATGAAAAAAACTAATTATTGGAAAATCTTAATTACAGGCCTTCTCAAAGAAAACCCTGTATTCGTTCTTATTTTAGGTACTTGTCCTACACTTGCTATGTCAAACTCTGTAACAAGTGCAGTTGGTATGGGTCTTGCTGCAACTGCAGTTTTAATCTGTTCAAATGCAGTTATCTCTTTGTTCCGTAAATTTATTCCTGACGCAGTACGAATTCCTTGCTATATAGTTGTTATTGCAGGTTTCGTTACATTGGTAGAAATGTTCATTCACGCTTATTTACCTGAACTTTATAAGAGTCTTGGTGTTTACCTTGCACTTATCACTGTTAACTGTATCATTTTAGGCCGTGCAGAAATGTTCGCCGGTAAAAATACTGTTGGTAAGTCAGTTTTAGATGGTATCGGTATGGGTATCGGTTTTACATTAGCACTTCTTGCGATGGCAACAGTTCGTGAAGTTATAGGTGCCGGTACATTTGCCGGAATCGAAATTCCGTTTATGATTGACCACAAAATAGAGTTCTTTGTAAAAGCACCGGGTGGATTGATGGTTTATGGTCTTTTAATTGCTCTTGTTAATGTGATTACAAAAGGCAGAGCAATAAAGAAAAAAGAATTTAATTGTGCCGGTTGTCCGTCAGCAGGTGTTTGCAATGGCGGTTGCAAAGCAAATGAAGTAAAGGAGGGTGAATAATGGATACTTTTAAAACTTTAGCAGCAATTTTATTAACATCAGTTTTAGTTAATAACTATGTTTTAAGACAATTCCTTGGTATTTGCCCATTCTTAGGTGTCTCTAAAAAACTTAACCAGGCTGTTGGTATGGGTGTTGCAGTTACATTTGTTATGTTGCTTGCAACTGCAGTAACCTGGCCGATTCAGATGTTTGTTCTTAACAATTTAGGACTTGAATATATGCAGACAATTGTGTTCATTCTCATTATTGCTGCATTAGTTCAGTTTGTTGAGATTTTCTTGAAGAAGTTTATTCCATCACTTCACAAGAGCCTTGGTGTTTATTTACCGCTTATTACAACAAACTGTGCTGTTTTAGGTGTTACTATCAATAATATTAAAGATAGTTATGGTTTTGGTGAATCAATGATAAGTTCATTAGGTTGCGGTCTTGGATTTATGCTCGCAATGGTACTTTTCTCAGGTGTTCGTTCAAGAATTGATGAGAGCGATATTCCGGAGCATTTCAAAGGTCTTCCTGCAACATTGGTTGCAGCATCATTCGTATCACTTGCTTTCTATGGATTTGAAGGCGTTGTAGATAATTTATTTGCATAAGGTTGGAGAGTATAAAATGGATATAAATGCAATTTTGATAGCTCTGGGCGTTGTAGCAGGCGTTGGACTTGTTATGGGTATTGTTCTGGCACTCGCTTCAAAGTTCTTTGCAGTTGATGAAGATGAAAAAGTTTTGCTTGTTCGTGAGGCGCTTCCGGGTGCTAACTGTGGTGCTTGTGGTTACACCGGTTGCGATGGTTATGCAGAAGCGGTTGCAAAAGGCGAGGCAGAACCAAACTTATGTATTCCGGGTGGTTCTTCTGTTGCGGCACAACTTTCAATTATTTTAGGTGTTAAAATTCAGGAACTTGAACCAAAAGTTGCTTTTGTTGCTTGTGGTGGTGACTGTGAAGCCGCTAAATCAAATGCAATCTACGATGGTATCAAATCTTGTAAAGCAGCAAGTATGGTCTATGGCGGACCTTTTGATTGTGCCTATAGTTGTGTAGGTTGTGGTGACTGTGCTTCAGTTTGCCCTGTAAATGCTATCTGTGTTCACGATGGACTTGCTCACATTGACCCAAGAGAATGTGTAGGTTGTGGTAAATGTGTTGGTACTTGCCCTAAACACATTATTAAATTACTTCCTAAAGATACAAAAACTGCAGTAATGTGTAGTAACATTCAGAAAGGTGCAGTTGCTCGTACAAATTGCAAAAATGCTTGTATTGGTTGTAAAAAGTGTGAACTTGGCTGTCCCCAAAAGGCAATAACCGTTATAGATAATCTGGCAGTTATTGATTATACTAAATGTAACGGTTGCGGTCTTTGTGCAGACAATTGCCCAACTAAATGTATAAAACATATTAATGAATAAAATTTCAAAACATAAAAATGATTTAAT
>JAFSBS010000203.1 GCA_017437165.1 Clostridia bacterium | reverse complement strand
GGTGATGGTTATAAGGGTATGGTTCACCAGCCTGATCCGGATAAAGAACCGGATATGTACGAAGGTATTGTTGCAATCCGTGATATTCACATGTCAGCATTAAAAGAAACAGGATTTTCTTGTGCTGATGAAATGCTTTACCCTGACAATTACCGCTATCTTTCAGATATTCTTTCTTATGTTGCAATTGGTGCAAGAAGTGTTGAAAATCAACAACACAGACTTGCAGCAAGTGGTTTAGAAGTGCCGGTTGGTATGAAAAACCCAACAAGTGGCGATTTATCAATAATGATGAATGCAATTACTGCCGCACAACATAAACATACATTTATTTATCGTGGCTGGGAAGTAACAAGTGACGGTAACCCTTACGCACACGCAATTATGCGAGGATTTGTTGACAGAGATGGTCATTCTATTTCAAACTATCACTACGAAGATTTACAGAAATTAAGTGATTTATATGCTGCATCAGGACTTGCAAACCCTTCCGCTATTATAGATGTAAACCACGCCAACTCCGGTAAAAAATATCTTGAACAAATCAGAATCACAAAAGATGTTCTTTACAGTATGGCACACAATAACGATATTAAAAAACTTGTAAAAGGTTTAATGATTGAAAGTTATATTGAAGATGGCGCACAAAAAATAGGCGAAAACATCTATGGTAAATCAATCACAGACCCTTGTCTTGGTTGGGAAAAAACAGAAAGACTTATTTACGATATTGCAGAAAGTTTATAATATTTTTAGATAAAACTTTTAAAGTAGTAGTTTTTACTTGACTACCAAAATAGGCTGGTGTATAATGTAAAAAAATTTGGAGGAAAATAATAATGAAAAAATTTCTAAGTATTGTTTTATCAATTGTTTTTGTTGTAGGGGGTTTTGTTTCGGTACCTGTAACAATAACTGCAAGTGCTGCGTCTCAGAGTGATTTAACATTCATACTTAACAGTGATGGTAAAAGTTACTCTGTTACTGATTGTAAAGAAGATGCAACAGGTGCAATCACTATACCATCAAAATACAAAAACAAACCAGTAACGAAGATTGGTTCAGATGCGTTTCTGTATTGTATCAACCTTACATCAATCACTATACCTAACAGTATTACTCACATAGGTAATAATGCATTTTCCCAAATTCATTCGGTGAAAAGTATTACTATTCCTGATAGTGTAAAGGTTATTGGTGAATCTTCTTTCAGTCACAACAACAATCTTACATCTATAAAAATTGGTAAAGGTTTAAGTAGTATTCCTAAATTTGCATTCAGAAATAATTACAATTTAAAATCAATTACAATTCCAGGTAATGTAAAAACAATTGGTTTAGGTGCTTTTGCTGATTGTGGAGAATTAACAGTTATAAACATAAAAAAAGGCGTTATCACTATTAGTGAATTAGCGTTTTATATGAATAATAAGCTCAATACATTGATTCTTCCAGAAGGATTAAAAACAATTAGTGATCAGGCGTTTTATGGTACTGATTTAATAAAAACAGTTGTTGTTCCTGCAACAGTTACTGCAATAGGTGAAAAAGCTTTAGGTTATTCAAGTTCATCAACACCTGTTAAAGGCTTTAAAATATATTCTAAAAAGGGTTCTGCTGCGGAAAAATACGCAAAAGCAAATAAATTGTCATTTTCAGAAACAAACAAACTTACTCTTCAGACCCCAAAAGTAAAAGTTGCTAACACGAAACAGGGAATAAAAGTTGAGTGGAACAAAATCAGTAACGCACAGAGCTATATTATTTATAGAAGCACTTATAACGCTTCTACAAAAAAATGGTCTAAGTGGTCTGCTATCAAAAATTATGAGGGTTCCAATCAGTATTTAGATAAAAAAACAGAACTTGGCACGATTTATCGTTATACTGTCAGAGCAGTAAATGGTAATGTGTTAAGTAAGTATAAAGCATCTTCTTCAATAAGATATAATGTAACACCAACAGTTACTTATAAAAATGTTTCAAACGGTATTTCTGTAAGTTGGAGCACTATTGCAAATGCAAAAGGTTACACAGTTTATCGTTCAGAGTACAACACAAAAACAGCGAAGTGGACAAAATGGGCAAGTCGTGGAACTGCGAAAGCTAATGTAACAAGCTGGACAGATAAAAAAGTAAATAGTGGCATTATATATAAGTATACTGTAAGAGCTGTTAACGGAAGTTATAAGAGTACATATAATAACAACACAAAAGGAATTTTATATTTGAAAGCACCTACAGTGAAAATAGAAAATACAGTTTCAGGTGTTAAGGTTTCATGGAACAAAATTGCAGGTGCAAAGAATTACGACGTTTACAGAAAAGTTATAGATGACCTTGGTATCAATAGTACAAAATGGGTGAAAATTGCTACTGTGAGTGCAAAACAAAATTATTTTGCAGATGAAAATGTAACAAATGGATTTAAGTATGTTTATACAGTAAGAACTTTAGGTGAAACTGCAAATAGTTCTTTTAAAAGCGATTATATAAGTTCTACTGTTCTTGAATATCTTTATGCACCTCAGGTAATAGTATCTGCTGAAGATACTGGTGTAAGGGTTAGTTGGGATTTAAATGAGTGCGCGGGTAATGGATATAGAGTTTATAAAGCTGTCTATAATGCAGAAACAGAAACATGGTCATCATGGTCAGCTATTATTGATATAACAAGTGCAGAAGTTTGTGAGTATCTTGACCAGTCAGTTGAAGATGGTGTTACATACAGATATACAGTAAGAGCGCGTTCAGGGAAGAATACAAGTTCCTATGCATCGTCAGAAGATATTACTGCGAGTTTAAAAGCAGAAGTTCCAACTATCCCAGAAGAAACTGTTACAGACGTAGTTGAACAATAAAAAATAAAAAACATCACAACATTAAGTTGTGATGTTTTTTATTTAAAATTTTAAGAACGCATTATGTGCATCAATCTCTCCACCGGTCATAATTTCGTGTGAAGCATTACTTATATGTGTAAGAATTCTTAAAATGTTTTTATTCTTGATTCGTAACTTCTTAACGATTCTTAATGGTAAAGAAAGAGCTGAAGTAAAAACATTGTAGTAAGGTGAACCAACTTCGTGTTTTTCCATTGAACCATCTAAAATAGAGTGAAAAGCGGAAAAAATCATATCAGTTAACTGAACATTTTTTAATTGCTTTGCATCTTTTTTAGGAACTGCTTTGCCGAATGTAAGAAGATTCATTATAACTGACGCTTTATAGACAGATATTTCAGAGATTATTTTTAACAAATCTCCAAGGAATAGCCAAAGATTTTTTGCTTTTTTATTTGAAATACCAATTGAAACAAGAAGCGTAATAAACTCAAGTTTTCTGTTTTCTTTTGCTGCATCAAACACATTTTTAAAGAGAAAAGTTGCGTGGTTTTTTAAATGGTCGTTTGTGTATGTTTTACCATCGTATAAATATTCTTGTAAATGCTCTGTCTTTGTTTCAATTCCGTTATCTGTTACGGTGCAGTAAACTATCGGGGCAGGGTAACCACCAATTGATGCAACATTAAACTCGTAGAAATGGTTGCCGTTTTCGTTCTCAATTTTTCTTATGTGGTGCATGTGTGAGTGACCTGTGAACATAATTGAAAGACCAATATCAGCAAAGTCACGGCACATTTTTTCTTTTCTTTCTACAGCACCTTTACCATTTATTGCTCTGTCTAATTCTGTAAGAAATACGTGATGGTGCTGCATACCAAATATCAAATCACCACGTTTTTTTGCGTTTTCGACTTCTTTTTTTATCCACTCAAAATGCTCTTTACTATAACCGGAATTACCTTGTCCATCCTGGTCGTCATCTAAACAAAAAACAGAAAGTCCTTCTATCGGCCTTATAACATAAGAAGATTTATTCTGATGTGTGAAATATTCGCTTACTGCTTCTTGGGGACCAAATTCTTTATAAAAATCACGAAGTTCTTCGGGTTTTAAGGTTTCAACATCGTGGTAAACTTTTGCTCCTTCAAATCTTCTTGGGTTACCATCACAACACCAGTCGTGTGTAGCAGTAATTACATAAACAGGTTTGTTTTTTTTGAACTCATAAAGTAAGTGGCGCATTTCCTCGTGGGAAACACGCTCACCGTCATTAGAAAGGTCACCTGCAATAAGTAAAAATTCTGCATCTGAATTTTTTATTTTCTCAAGTGCAGCCGAAATTACACCTTTGGAATGAGCGAGCATCTTCTGGTCAGAGTTAGCTCTTAAGGTATAAGCAATACCTGAGTTGCCCAATTTTTCGGAATAGTAATGAGGGTCTGCTATAACTGCAAATTTAACCTGATTATTCATATTTTTTACCACTCTATATTGAAAGTATCACCGGTTCTTGTGTATTTAATCGGGTCGGTGATTTGTTTACTTTGTTCTTCTTTTAAACCTTTTTCAAAAGCGTTAGCCATCTTACGGGTAGGAAACTCAATTGTCATATCGAGTGTAATAAATGTAGGAATACCTATATGTAAGAACTTAAAACCTGTAAGCCACCAGTGTTTCTCTGGTCCACGGGTAAATACGAGTT
>JAFSBS010000202.1 GCA_017437165.1 Clostridia bacterium | reverse complement strand
AAGAACCAACTCAAGTTCTTTAGATGCAATTTTAGCATCTTCAAAGAACATCTCATAAAAGTCACCTAATCTGAAAAACAACAGAGTATCGGCATATTCTTTTTTTATTTGAAAATATTGTTCCATCATAGGAGAGAGACCAGCCATACTACACCTCAACGCTTAATTTCTGAATGAATTCCGACTTAAAATCTGTTATTAGTGGCAACCGCCGCAGCTTTCGCAACTACCACCACAAGAATGCTCGTGTTTTGGTTCACAAGTTGCAGGGTCTTGTCCATCAATACAAAGAGCAAGAATACCCATAATTTCGTTCATCATATCGTCTATAGCAGTTTTTGCTGCTTCAAACTTAACCATATTACCGTTAAGCATTACTGCACGATAGAGTTCTTCAAATTCTTTGCCGTAATTTTCCATTACTTTTTCATCAGCTTCTTCACCTTTTGCAGCTTCTTGCTGATAGTTGAGCTGAACAAGGTTAATTTTACCGATAAGGTCATTTAATTCCTTGTCTGCATCGTTTGCTTTTTTAGCTTCGTCAAAAGCCTTGTAGCGTTCGTCAGCCTGGATAGCTGCGCCTAATTGTCTTGTAAGTTCGATAACACTCATTGTTATACTTCCTTTCTTTTATAAAAAATTTCACAATGAAACATTGTTTATAAGGTAGAAAAATCTTATTGTACACTCCGTCAGAACTCCCCACCACACTTACGCGTGGTCCCCCTATCTTCGCAAGAGAGGTCATTGTTCTTTCGTAATATCTTCCTGAACTCTGAGAAGCTCCATAAACCATTTTGTTTTTTCTTCTTTTGTTATTTCATCTGGGAAATCTGCCGCCTTTGTTCCTTTACGCTTTGAGTAAATAAATGTGAACATTGAGCCGTATTTCACTTCTTTCACAAGATAAACTGTATCTAAAAATTCTTCGTATGTTTCACCGGGAAAACCAACAATAATATCGGTAGTAATATCGACTCCCGGAATCTTTTCTTTTGCGTAGTTTACCAAATCGAGATAATGCTCTCTTGTATATTTTCTGTTCATCTCTTTTAAAACTCTATTGTTTCCGGATTGAACCGGTAAATGCAAGTGACCACAGAAATGTTCTGAAGATGCTAAAACATCAATAAGTTCTTTTGTACAATCTTTCGGGTGAGAAGTCATAAAATCGAAGGTGTAATCGCCTTCTATTTTATCTAACCTTCTTACGAGTTCTGAAAAGTTAATTTCGTTTTCTAAACTTTTACCATAAGAATTAACATTCTGACCTAAAAGCGTTATTTTTTTGTAACCTTGCTTTATTAAATCTTCTGCTTCTTTTAAAACAACATCTGCTTCACGACTACGCTCTCTGCCTCTTACATAAGGCACAACACAATAAGAACAGAAATTGTCACAACCATACATAATAGGAAGCCACGCATTTTCACCACTATCACGTTCATTAGGCATTCCTTCTGCAATTACACCATCACAATCTTCAATTGAGAAAACACGCTTTTTTGTTTTAAAAACTTTTAAAAGCAATTCCGGTAATTTATGAAGTGCGTGAGTACCAAAAACGAGATTAACATACGGATAACTGTTTTTTATTTTTTCAGCGATATGGTCTTGTTGCATCATACAACCACAAAGACCGATTACTAAATGAGGTTTATTCTTTTTCAAAGTTTTTAACGCACCAACATTACCAAAAACTCTGTCTTCAGCGTGTTCACGGATTGCACAGGTGTTATAAATGATTATATCAGCATTTTCTAATTTTTCAGTAAGAGTGTAACCCATTTCAACGAGTTGACCTTTTATATGCTCACTGTCAGCAACATTACCCTGACAACCGTAAGTGTGAACAAATGCTTTCGGAACTTCGCCCTGAAATCTTGATTTAACTATATTTTTAACTTTTTTCTTGTATTCGTTTTGTTCCGCCATTTCTGTTTCGGGAACGAAAAATTTATTTTTCTGCAAATTTATTAACTACCTTTCAGAATGATGCAGTATTAAGAAAGCCCAAAATGTCAAGGTAAACCTTTTCGTTTTCCTCTTCATTTAAAATTTCGTGTCGCATAGCCGGATAAATAATAACTTCAGGTTCATGACCACAAGCAATAAGGCTATCAGCACAAGCAATTGGCGCTTTACCATTAAAACCAATAGGGTCCTCGCCACCTGAAATAATGAGAATAGGAAGCCCCACTCTTACAGATGCAGGCCACAACTTATCACTCGCAAGAAGTGTAATTGAAGCTAAATCTCTCATACCGGCAACTGTTAACTCTATTCCGCAGAGAGGGTCATTTTTATATTCTTCAACATTCTTTTTATTGTAACTCAACCAATCTAAATCTGAAGTTTTATCCTTAATGCCCATAGATGAAACTTTATTTAAAGCGCCCGCCATAATTTTATTTCTTGTTCTCGGACCAAACTTCTGTGTTAATTCTCTTAAAGTATTTATACCGAAATCAAGCCCCGCAGGAGCCTGACCTGTACCACAGATAATAAGACCCGATAAATCCTCGGAAAAAGTACCTGCGTAAACTCTTGCACAGAACGAACCCATACTGTGACCGAAAAGATAATATTTCAAATCAGGGTAACGCTTGTGCATAATTTTGTAAAGAATATGCATATCATCAACAAAACGACGGAAACCATCTTCTTCTGCAGTAAATCCCAAATCTTCAGGTGAAGAAACTGATTTGCCGTGACCTAAATGGTCGTTACCGCAAACTATGTAACCTTTTTCTGCTAAAAATCTTGCAAAATGGTCATAACGCTCAATATGTTCACTTACACCGTGAGCAATCTGAAAAACACCAATCGGCTCCACACTGTCATCTGACCAGACTAAAGCACGTATTTTATTAACTCCGGTTGAAGAATTGTAATATGCTTCTCTTTTGATAATTGCCATAGTTTGTTACCCCTTTCAAGCATCGTTGTTTTTGTTATTGTGAAATTAAAAGAACAATAAAACAAACAATAAAATTATGATTTTCAAGATGTTTTTTCATTCCGAAAACGCAAAAAATCGCATAATCCCACAATTAAAAATATAATACCATATATGCAATTAAATTTCAATATTAAAACACTATATATTTATATATTTTTACAAAAAAATTTACTTGAAATAACAAGATATTACAAACGACTTTACCCTAAAAATAAAATAGACTTGCAGAATCTGACAAATTGTGATAAAATAAGAGAAATATTGTTTTACAAGGTGAGCTTACACACCAAAACGGAGGTAATTTATGACTACTACCGAATTCAACCTGAACTCAAAAGCAGTTATCGTCGGTCTTACTGACACCGGTGAACAAATCCCTGCTGCATCCGGCAGAATTTCAACACAACCCGGTACTGCACTTGAAATTCTTGAATGTTCAAAAGATGCAAGCAAGAACGCAAATCTTATTTCAAAAGTAACTCGTTCCGGTCATACATCAACCATTGAACACACTGTATTTAATCTTGCTTTTCAAAATGTTTCAGTGCTTGTTGAACAATTTGTAATAGAATTCAGACTTGCTTCTTTCACTGTAAAATCAAGAAGATATGTTGATTTTGGCGAACTTGGTTACTTCATTCCGAAATTCGAGTCAAAATCAGTTCAGGACAAGTATATTGAACATATGAATTACCTTTACAAAGAGTACCGTGATTTTGTTGATGCCGGTATTCCTAAAGAAGATGCTCGTTTTATTCTTCCGTATTCACTTTACAGCAACTTCTATTGCACACTTAACGCAAGAGAACTTGTTAATATGCTTTACGCTATGATTTACGGCAGGGGTGCTTCTTTCCCTGAAATCAAAAATTTAGGTCTTTCACTTTATGAACAGGCACAAAAATTAACACCGGGTATTTTCACAGATTTTGAAACACGCCGTCCTGCGATGCAGGATGTACCTCGTTTCTCTTATAAGAGAGATGAAACTCTTGTTGAAAGCGAAGAAATGGTTGAACTTCTCAACTATACACCAGATGCATCAAAATGTGTTGCAAGAGCCGCTCTTATTGAATCTTTAGGTTTACCTACTGCACAGATAGAAAATATTATAAGTGATGAAAAAGAATGTGCAAAAATCATTAAAGAAGTTATAAACTCAAAGAGACAAAGACCTCTCGAAGCGGTTACATTCACATTCAGAATTAACAATGTTTCGCTTTCTTGTCTTACACACTTTGCACGTCACAGAATTCAGTCAATAGGAATTCCTTCACTCACACTTACTAACAGAAGAAGATTTATTTTACCTAAAAAAATAGTTGAAAAACCCGAACTTTTAGAGCGTTATAAAACAGCATTTCAAAAAACTGCAGACCTTTATGACAACTTAAAGGAACAAGGGATAAGCGATGGTCTTTTAGCATATATTCAGTTAAGTGGTAATACTGTTGATTTTGTTACAACTATAAACGGAAGAGAATTACTTTTATTTATGAAGTTACGTTCTTGCAACCGCGCTCAATGGGAAATCAGAGATTTTGCTGTTGATATGCTCAAAAAGCTCCGTAAAGCAGACCCGACTATATTTAATTTCTATGGTCCGAGCTGTTATGTTAACAAATGCACAGAAGGTGCAATGACTTGTGGTCAGGCAGCGGAAATAAATAGAATTTTCAAAGAACTTTAATCAATACATCGAGGCAATATGTTTCTCCTAAAGAAACATATTGCCTCGATAATTTTCGGATATTTTAATAAATTTCTAAAAAATTTCTTAAAATATACGGTTTAGATATTGCAAGAAAAGCCATTTAGAGTTATAATGGTTGGTAGATTTTGTTAGGGTAATCTTGATTTTATGTATATTACCCTGTTATTTGTGAGGTTTATTTCAATGTTAGGCAAATTGATAAGACTCAGTATAACTGAGCAAGTAGGTACACCTTTAGGTGACACCGGCAGAGTTTTTAAACTCAACCATGGTCAACCTATTGGTAAGTTCAAACCCTACTCTCCCATTAGCGGCGTTCTTGTAATGGGAATTGACAACCCTGTCAGACACTTTGACGGCAGAGTTATTGCATCTGTTCGTTTTCTTGATACGGGTGAAGTTAAACTTATTGCGGCACCAAAATCAAAAAGATTTATTGATTGCGAAATAAGAAACGCAATTTCTTTTATTACAGAAGGCAGAAAATATAATCTTGAATGCAGATATGAGCGTTCTTGCGGTGCTGTAATTTACAGAAATATAAATGGGCAGATCCGATATCTGCTTATAAAAAACAACCGTAGTTCAAACTGGGGTTTCCCAAAAGGTCATATGGAAGACGGCGAAACTACAGAAGAAACAGCAAAGCGTGAAGTATTGGAAGAAACAGGAATTCACATTGATATCATTCCTGATTTCGTTTCAAAATCTGAATACACAATTCAGAATAAAATTCATAAAACTGTTTACGTATTTGTGGCAAAAACAGATGATACTCAGACAATTATTCAAAAAGAGGAAATTGAAGATTACATCTGGCTCACTTACGAAAATGCTTATAAAAATCTGAAATTTGAGAATGATAAAACTATTCTTCACGATGCAAGAGAACACTTGATTTCAAAAGGTTTAATAACACCGGAAGAGGTATAAAATGGTACAAGAATTAGTAACAACTGTTGTAGATTTCTTAAAAAACGAAATACCGCCAGAACTTATCGCTTTTGTAATTTCGCTTTTCCCTGTATTAGAAATCCGTGGCGGTATGATTGCTTCACTTCTTTTAGAAATTGATTTTTTCAAAGCATTTCTTATTTGTTATATCGGTAATATGATTCCTATTCCGTTCATATTACTTTTTATAAGAAAAATCTTTGCTCTTATGAGAAAAAATAAGCATTTAGCAAAAATAGTAGAAAAATTAGAAGCACGTTCAGACAAGAAAAAAGGTACAATGCAAAAATACAAAGAATGGGGACTTTTAATTTTTGTAGCTGTCCCTTTACCCGGTACCGGCGGTTGGACCGGTGCTTTAATTGCAGCGCTTATGGATTTACGCTTCAAAAAATGCTTACCAATTATTGCGATTGGCGTATTTATTGCAGGACTTATTATGTCGTTTGTGACATACGGAATATTCTAAAAAACTCGGCATTATGCCGAGTTTTTT
>JAFSBS010000201.1 GCA_017437165.1 Clostridia bacterium | reverse complement strand
TACACTGTCAATTTCACAGCCCCAGCCTGTAAATTCATAACCATAAATATTAAGGTGGTCAACATTCTTCTGTATAATATCTTTTTCAAAACTTGTGCAACCCGCACTCAAAGCATCAGCCACCAATGACTCCAATAAAGCTTTTCTTATAAGAATCATACCTGTATTGAAATTAACATTTTCTGTATTTTGTGGATTTACCGCAACACCGGTTACCTTACTGTTACCATCAACTGTAAGTGACATCATATTTTCAAGTGCAGGAAGTGTACCTTTTTTATAAACAATTGTAATATCTGCATCTTTTTCTGAATGGAAATCAAATACTTCTGATAAATCGATATTGCAAATAAAGTTTGTATCAGCAAGAAGAATATATTTTTCATTACTTGCTTTTACAAAACTCTGAATTCTGCCAAGAACTTCAAGTTTATTTGTTGAATCGTGTTCTGCGCTTGATGGATTGAATGGCGGTAACAAATAAAGTCCGTCAACCTTTCTTGAAAGGTCCCATGGTCTGCCGTTACCAACGTGGTCCATAAGAGAACGGAAGTGACTGTTTGTAATAAGACCTACTTTTGTAATTCCGCTGTTAACAAAGTTAGAAAGCACGAAGTCAATAAGTCTGTATCTGCCACCATAAAGCATTGAGCCCATGGTTCTTCTTTGTGTTAAATCCTTAAGACAAGAGTCATAAGAGTTAGAGTAAACTATTCCAAGAACATTTTTTGGCATCATACTTGTTCGCCCCCTTTCACATCTTCTGCAACTGTAACTTTTGCTTTTACTTTTGCATCTTTTCCTATTGTAATTCCTGAACCGATAACGCTTACGCCCCATTCATCGAGGTTTTCTGCCTTTTCAGGATTTTCACCTACAACCGCACCTTCTTCAATAACTGCATTTTCTGCAACGATTGAATACTGAACAACTGCTCCTTTTTTTACTACTGCACCCGGCATAACTATTGAGTAATGAACAGTTGCACCCTCTTCAACAGTAACATCCGAGAAAAGCACAGAGTAATCTACATCACCCTCAATTTCACATCCCTCTGCAACAATTGAATTTTCAACCTTTGCTGTGTCAGAAATATATTGTGGTGCAGAAGAATCACTTCTGCCGTAAATTTTCCAGGAGTCATCTGCTAAATCTATATTTGCTTTAGGATTAAGAAGGTCTAAATTTGCTTCCCAGAGAGAGTCAATTGTACCAACGTCTTTCCAATAACCTTCAAATGCGTAAGCAAAGAGTCTTTCTCCCGCTTCGTGCATTGCAGGAATAACGTTTTTACCGAAGTCATTTGATGAATCAGGATTGTTTTCATCATCTATAAGATATTTGCGAAGTTTTTCCCAAGTAAACATATAAACACCCATAGATGCTTTATTACTCTTTGGTTCTTTTGGTTTTTCTTCAAAAGCAGTAATTCTTCCGTCATCATCTGTAAACATAAGACCAAAACGAGAAGCTTCTTCCCACGGAACTTCAAGCATTGCAATAGTACAAGCCGCATCTTTTTCTTTGTGGAATTTAAGCATTTCTGCATAGTCCATTTTATAAATATGGTCACCTGAAAGAACAGCAACATATTCAGGATTATATCTATCAATAAAATGAATATTCTGATAAATTGCGTTTGCCGTTCCTTTATACCATTCTTGACCATTCAATGCCTGATATGGTGAAAGCACATGAACACCACCACCAATTTCACGGTCTAAATCCCATGTACTGCCGCTACCGATATAATCATTGAGCACGAGTGGTTGATATTGTGTTAAAACACCAACTGTTGTAATACCGGAGTTGGTACAGTTTGATAAAGGGAAGTCAATAATTCTGTATTTTCCCCCGTAAGGCACAGCAGGTTTTGCTATATTTTTTGTGAGTACTCCAAGACGAGAACCCTGACCGCCTGCCAGAAGCATTGCTATACACTCAGTTCTTTTTGCCATTTTTTTTACATTCCTTTCCGTCTTCATTATTTTTTGCTTTTTGAGGTTTTAATTTTAAATAGATTGTTGAAAGTGGTGGTAATTTTAAATCAATTGACTGCTCATATTCACCATATGGCTCATTCAGCGTTTTATAAGTCTTTTTGATTTTTTCACCTGTACCGCCGAATTTCACTGAATCTGAATTGAAAACTATTTCGTAAGTACCTTTTTCAGGAACACCTATTTTATAAATCGGTCTTTCTACTTTCGTAAAGTTGCATACTGCAATAATTTTTTCTTTATTTTCATCAGTTCTCACAAACGCAATTACAGAGTTATTGTTATCATCACTTACTAACCAGTTAAAACCTTCCCAACTGTAATCTATCTGCCAGAATGGTGAATTTTTTTTGTAAAATAAGTTTAATTCTTTTACATAAGTCTGAAGATTTCTGTGAGAATCATAACCCAGAAGAAGCCAATCAAGACCTTTTTTATAATCCCACTCTATAAACTGACCAAATTCAGAACCCATAAAAAGAAGTTTTTTGCCGGGGTGTGCATACATATAACCTAAAAATGCTCTTACGCTTGCAAATTTTTCTTCATAATTACCCGGCATTTTATTTATAAGCGAACACTTACCATGAACTACCTCATCGTGAGAAATCGGTAAAACAAAATTCTCGGAAAATGCGTAGAAGAATGAGAACGTTACAAGGTTATGGTTAAATTTTTTATGAATTCCCTCTAATGAGAAATATCTTAAAATATCATTCATCCAACCCATATTCCATTTGAAATTAAAGCCTAACCCACCTGCATAAACAGGTTTAGAAACAAGTGGCCACGCTGTACTTTCTTCGGCAATCATACATACATCAGGATGATTCTTAAACACTTCTTCATTAAGTTCCTGTAAAAATTCAACTGCTTCGTAGTTTTTGTTACCACCGTCTTTATTTGCAATCCAATGACCATCATCTCTACCGTAGTCGAGGTAAAGCATTGACGCAACCGCGTCAACTCTTAACCCGTCAATGTGGTATTCATCTAACCAGAAACACGCGTTGGAAATCAAGAAACTTTTAACTTCATTTCTACCAAAGTCAAATACTTTTGTACCCCATTGAAGATGTTCACCTTTTCTTATATCGGCATATTCGTAACATGGTTCGCCGTCAAATTCAGCAAGTCCGTGTGCATCTTTAGGAAAGTGTGCAGGCACCCAATCAAGAATAACACCGATTCCTGCCTTGTGACATTCATCTATAAGATATTTAAAATCATCAGGTGTTCCGTAACGGGAAGTTACCGAATAATAACCTGTAACCTGATAACCCCATGAACCGTCAAACGGATACTCTGAGACCGGCATCATTTCTATATGTGTATATCCCATTTTTTTCACATATTCAACAAGTTCTTTTGCCAAATCGCGATAACTTAAAAAATTACCGTCTTCATATTGTCTCCACGAGCCTAAATGCATCTCATAAATATTAACAGGTGATTTATAAACAGATTGTTTTTTTCTTTGTTCAAGCCACTTACTGTCATGCCATTTATAAGAACCTTTATAGATTTTTGAGGCAGTACCCGGGCGCGTTTCCGAGTGAATTGCATAAGGGTCTGCTTTAAAATGCTTCTGCCCTTTACTGTCAGTAATCAAAAATTTATAAGCATCATAATTTTTAACATTCTGACAATAAACCTCCCAACAACCTGCGTCGTTGAGTTTTGTCATTACCGAAGCATTTTCATCCCAGCCGTTAAAATCCCCGACAACGCTTACAGATTTTGCGTGTGGCGCCCACACTCTGAAAACATATTCACTATCTGTTACTTCGTGTGCCCCAAAAAATTCCTGAGCTTTGTAATTCCTGCCTAAATTGAAAACATAAATAGGAAAATCGTTAGGATTTACTTCCGTTTCTTTTATCTTCACCGTTTCTTTCACCCCATATCGACATAAATATTGTATTATACCTTATAATAAATATAACAAAACGCGTTATTGAATTCAAGTAGTTTTTGATATATTTTGTTCAAACCCCCATTAAACTTTTTTACCATATTTTGTTAATTTTGCACAATAAAACTCAAGTTTAAGTCGAAAAAAGAATTTTTTTACCGACTGTAAAATTATGTTAATTTTTTGTAAAAACACAATTTTTTGTGTTTATTTTTTCTTTTTTAGAATAATATTTCAATATTTTGTGGTATTATGTTTAACATTATTAAACGTTTAACTGATAAACATTTAAGAAAGGATTACTGAAATGGATAATCGTTCACTCGTACACGAAATAATAACATTGAATGTTACTCACCGTTATCGTGTAGGTAAAGCCGCCTCATCACTTGGCCTTTATTTCGGGCAACCCGCAATTCTTGAATTTATTTTGCAGAACAATGATTGTACGCAAAAAGAACTTGCAGAACATCTCCATATTTCACCACCCTCTGTTGCAACTACTTTAAAAAGGATGGAAAAAGCAGGATTTATAAAACGCGTTGAAGATGAAAAAGATACAAGAAAAAAGCGACTTACCGTAACAGAAAAAGGCGAGAATGCTTTACATAACTTCAGAAAACTTTGTGATGAAACTGACTCACAACTTTTTATAAATTTTACTGAAGAAGAAAAAGAACAACTCATGAGTTATTTAAAAAGACTTAACGGCAATATTGCTGACAGTAATCTGAATTGTGACTGTTTTAAAAAATTACTTGAAAATCAGATTGAAGAAAGTGAGAGATTGAAATAATATGATAAAAAGACTTTTACGTTACACAAAAGGGTACGGAATTTATGCCTTTTTAGCACCCGCAACAATTATTCTTGAAGTATTACTCGAAGTTGCTATTCCGTTTTTAATGTCAGTTATAATTGACTCCGGTATAAACGGAATCCCACTTACGGAAAAAAACGGTATAATTGCAGAAATGCTCATCAAATTCGGTTTTGCCGAAAAACAAGGTCTTGATTTAGTTATAGCAACCGGTATTCTTATGGTTGCTATGGCGTGTATTTCTCTCGCTTGTGGCGCTTCCGCGGCATATTTTGCAGCAAAAGCGGGTATGGGATTTGGTAAAAATTTAAGAGGCGCAATGTTTTCAAAAATTCAGGACTTCTCATTTTCAAATGTTGACAAATTTTCAACCGGTTCTCTCATAACAAGAATGACTACTGATGTCGGTATGATTCAGAATGCTTTTATGATGGCTTTAAGAATGCTTGTGCGTTCACCTCTTATGTTTGCTATGGCTATAGGTATGGCTATCGGCATAAATAAAAAACTCTCTCTTGTATTTTTAATTGTTGGTCCGCTTCTTGGATTTGCGCTCATTTTTATAGGTACAAAAGCCCATCCGAGATTTGAACGTATGTTTAAAAAATATGATAAATTCAACACTTCTATTCAGGAAAATTTAATTTCCATAAGAGTTGTAAAAGCATTTGTCCGTTCAAAACACGAAAAAGAAAAATTTCAGATTTCAAACGATGAATTAAAAGCGGCATCTATTTTTGCAGAAAAACTCATTATTTTAAACAGCCCTATTATGATGGTTGCTGTTTATTCGTGTATTCTTTCTATTCTCTGGTTTGGTACAAAACTCATTTTTGTAGGTGAAATGCAGTTAGGTGACCTTATGAGTTTCATAACTTATGTTCAACAAATTCTTATGTCGCTTATGATGATTTCAATGATATTCGTTATGTCTGTTATGGCAAAAGCATCTATGAAACGTGTTTGTGAAGTTTTAGATGAAACACCGACAATCAGCGATAATAATGCTGATGAAAATTTGAAGGTCGAATCCGGCGATATTGAATTTAAAAATGTATTTTTCAAATACAATGAAACCGCTGAAGAACCCGTTCTTTCAGATATAAACCTCTCAATAAAATCAGGTGAAACTGTTGGTATTTTAGGTGGTACAGGTAGTGCAAAATCTTCACTTGTTCAACTTATACCCCGTCTTTACGATGTTACCGGAGGGGAAGTTTCAGTCGGTGGCAGAAATGTTAAAGACTATAAATTAGAAACTCTCCGTGACAGCGTTTCAATGGTACTTCAATCAAATGTACTTTTCTCAGGTACTATAGAAGAAAATCTTCGCTGGGGTAATGAACACGCAACTATGGAAGAAATAAGAGCGGCAGCAAAAATTTCTTGTGCAGATGATTTTGTTATGAGTTTCCCTGAACAGTATCAGACAGAACTCGAACAAGGTGGTGTGAATGTTTCAGGTGGACAGAAACAAAGACTCTGTATTGCAAGAGCATTACTTAAAAACCCGAAAATTCTTATTCTTGATGACTCCACAAGTGCAGTAGATACTGCAACGGATGCAAAAATCAGAGAGGGTATGAAAAATTCACTTCCTGATACAACAAAAATTATAATTGCGCAAAGAATAAACTCTATTCAGCACGCAGATAAAATTATTGTTATTGATGATGGTAAAATCAACGATATTGGTACTCACGAAGAATTACTTGCCCGTAATGAGATTTATAAAGATGTTTATAATTCTCAACAAGAAGGCAAAATGGAACAGTAAGGGGTGAGAAATATGGCAGAAAAACAAATTAAAAAACAACCAAACGGACCTGGTCCCGGTGGCAAGATGAAATTTGAAAAACCAAATGATGCGGGTAAAACTCTCTCAAGACTTTTAAGTTACGTTGTAAAAAACAAAGCACTTTTAGTATTGGTTGCATTTTTAGTCTTTGTAAGTTCCGGTGCAGGTGTAGCGGGTACTTACCTTCTGACACCTATTATCAATGAAATAGGTCTTGTTGTAAAAAACGGAACTTTCGATGTTACAAATATTATCAAATATCTTATAATTATTGGTGTTATTTATGTTTGCGGTGCTGCGGCACAATATATTTATCAGAGGGTAATGCTCAACATTTCACAAGGCACTTTAAATCTTTTAAGAAAAGACCTTTTTGAACACTTGCAAAGTCTTCCAATTAAATTTTTTGACTCACACACTCACGGTGAACTTATGAGTCGTTTCACAAATGATACAGACACAATCCGTGAAGCAATAAGTCAGGGTTTGGTTCAGGTTATTTCTTCACTCGTTACTGTTGTCGGCATTTTCTTTATGATGCTTTATATAAGCCCCGCTTTAACAGGTCTTATTATAGTAATGCTTGTCGTAATGCTTAATATTATAAAATTCATCGGAGGAAAAAGTGCCACTTTTTTCAGAAAGCAACAACAAAATATCGGTGCGCTGAATGGTTATATTGAAGAATTCATTGAAGGACAAAGAGTTGTTAAGGTTTTCTGTCGTGAAGAAAAATCAAAAGAAAACTTTGCTGTACGCAATGAAAACTTCAGAAAATCAGCAACAAATGCTCATACTTGTGCGAGTATTATAATGCCTATTATGGGTAATCTTTCTTACTTCAACTTTGCTGCAACTGCTGCTTTTGGTGCATTCATAATCATAAAATTTGCAGGCACCGGTGAAACAGGTTTTTCTTCATTCATTTTAGGTGGCGCAGAGGGCATTCTCACTATTGGTTCACTTGCCGCATTTTTACAATATACAAGACAGTTTTCTAACCCTATAAGTCAGGTTTCTCAACAACTCAACAGTATTCTTGCGGCTCTTGCCGGAGCAGAAAGAATTTTTGCAATTATTGACACAGAACCGGAAGAAGATGATGGTTACGTTACTTTAGTAAACGCAATTGTTGATGAAAACGGAAATATAAAAGAAAGTGACACAAGAACAGGAAAATGGGCTTGGCGCCATCCACATTCGGCTGATGGCACTGTAACTTACACTCTTTTAAAAGGTGATGTCCGTTTCCACGACGTAACATTTTCTTACGATGGTAAAAAGACCGTTCTAAAAAATGTTTCTCTTTATGCAAAACCCGGTCAGAAAATTGCTTTTGTCGGCTCTACCGGTGCAGGTAAAACTACAATTACAAATCTTATAAATCGGTTTTATGATATCGATGAAGGAAAAATCACCTATGACGGAATAAATATAAAGAAAATCAAAAAAGATGATTTAAGACGTTCTCTTGCTATGGTACTCCAGGACACACATCTTTTCACAGGCACTGTAGAAGAAAATATCCGTTACGGTAAACTTGATGCTACTCACGAAGAAATTGTTGCCGCTGCAAAACTTTCTAATGCGCACAGTTTTATCAAAAGATTACCGGATGGTTATAACACTATGCTCAAAGGTGATGGCAGCAACCTTTCACAAGGACAGCGACAATTACTTGCTATTGCCCGTGCGGCAGTTGCAGACCCACCCGTACTCATTCTTGATGAGGCAACAAGTTCTATTGACACAAGAACAGAAAAACTCATTGAAAAGGGTATGGATAAACTTATGGAAGACAAAACAGTTTTTGTTATTGCACACAGACTTTCTACTGTAAGGAACTCAAATGCAATTATGGTTCTTGAAAACGGAGAGATTATAGAAAAGGGCGACCACGACACTCTTTTAGAAGAAAAAGGGAAATATTACAAACTTTACACAGGACAATTTGAATTGTCGTAAAAGTACGAAAAACTCAATCAGGTCAATGCTTCAAGTGGCATTGACCTGATTTTTTTGTCTGTTACAAATATTAAGATTTTGTAATAAATATTGAGAATTTTCTGAAAATGTATATAATAGAATAAAATATAGTATTCATGTAAGGGTATTTATTATGGAATATATTTTTAAATCTGAAAAGTCCAGAAAGACAATAGAAGAAATACGCAATTTTCTTTTGAGCGACAGATGGATGGCAATTCTCTTTGTAGTATCTATGATTATTGTCGGGTTACATTCTCATTTACCCAAAGAAGGCTTTCACATCTGGGGCAGTGTTGTTTTAGCGTATATAACAGGTATCTGTTTTTTATTCACAGGTGACATAATGGCAATGCTTGTTCCGACATTGTTTACATACCTTGTTGCAATAAGATGTTATAATTCGCTTGAAGAATTCAAAAAAATCTGGTATCTGGCAATACCGTTGGCAATTATGCTTTTATTTAATTTAATTGCTTATGGTAAAAAACCTACTATTAAAGGTTCGCAATTTTTACCGATGCTTTTTGTTTCAATCGCAGTTACTTTAGGCGGTGTTGGTGTTATTTCCAAAGAAGATTACTTCGGCGGTGCCGCCCTTTACAATATGCTCGGTATCGGCTTCGGAATGTTATTTGTTTACTGCATTCTTTTCCCTCGAATTACGACTGATTGTGGTTATTCACTTATTGAAAAACTTACAAAAATAATGGTTTTTGTAGGTCTTGCAGGGGCACTTATGATTATTGCCCATTATATTATCAATATAAACGACGTTATTGATAACATAATCAATGAGCATAAAGGCGGTATTCTCTATATGAGATGGCGTAATAATACATCTACTATTCTGATGATTACAATGCCATTTGCCTTTTTATATGCAAATAAAAAATCATACTCAATTATTATAGGATTTATTTTCTACCTTGCTATGCTTCTTACAGGGTCACGTGGCGGTATGGTTTTCGGTACGGTTGAACTTGTTATGTGTATTGTTATGTTCGTACTTTACGACAGAAGACGCCGTCTTGCTTATGCGATTATTTGTGGTTTATTTGTTATTGTAGCACTGATTTTCTTACCGGAAATAACTCAATTTTTAAACTACACCTTAAGCAGACTTTTTAAAGTTCTTAACGAGTTCCTTTTAGGTGGTGAAGACACCGAAACACGAGTAAGACATTACGCGCGTGGTGTTAAGGATTATCTTAACAACCCTGTTTTCGGTACAGGTCTCGGTAATATGACTAATCGTGATATTTTCAAAAATAAACCCGGTGCTCTTTGCTGGTACCATTGTGAGCCTATTCAGATTGCGGGTAGCTTCGGTACTGTCGGAATTATTGCCTTTGTTTATCAGTTTATAAAAAGAAATGTATTAATCTGGAAAAAGGCAACACTTTTTAATATGACTATTTTCTTGTCTTATATAAGTCTTGAATTGATGTCACTTGTTAATCCTGGTATTCTTTGCCCTGTACCTTATCTTTTACTTGTGACAATATTTATGATTGTTGTTGAAAAGTGTGATGATGGTGAAGCACAGGAAAAAATTCCGATTTTAAAAAGATTTCGCGAAAAGAAAGAAAAAATCAAGGTTTAGAGTACCCTTCATAAGTGCTGAATGCTGAGTGTTGAGTTTCGGAAGTCCTGCGGACTTGATTATAATTATTGTTCAATAAAAACAACAAGTTCTATCATTTTTAGTTTACAATAAACTTTAAATGATAGAACTTATCTTTTTGTTATTCAATTATAATTGCCAACGCAGTTCCGAAATTTTCAATTTTCAACTTTCAATTTTCAATTATTATTGCGTCGCAGACCCGAAACTCTGCACTCAGCACTTTTTATGCTCAGCACTTCCTTGTTCCATATTTAATAATATCTTATTAAAGAAACAACCTTACCTAAAATTGCAACTTCATTTGTAATGATAGGCTCAAACTCGTCATTTTCAGGTTGAAGACGGAAATGACCGTTTTCTTTAAAAAATCTTTTAACGGTTGCTTCATCTTCGAGCATTGCAACAACAATATCGCCATTATTTGCATACGGAGTTTTTTCTGCTATAACAATATCGCCATCGTGAATACCTGCCCAAAGCATACTCTCACCACGAACTTTTAAAGCAAATAAAGGTTTATCTCTTGAAACTCTGCCACCGTAAGGAATATAACCTTCAATCTGTTCAACTGCTAAAATAGGAATACCTGCAGTAACAGTACCAATAAGCGGAACTTGTGTAAAGTTTTCTTCCTGACCCAATATTCGTATTGCCCTTTTTAAAAGTGGGTCTCTTAAAATATAACCCGCCTTTTCAAGTGCCTGAAGATGAGCGTGAACTGTAGAAGTTGACTTTAAACCAACTGCTGCACCAATTTCTCTTATTGATGGTGGAACACCACCCTGAGAACGCTCAACTAAAAACTCATAAATTTTCTTTTGAGTTGATGAAATTTGTTCCATAAAAAGACACCTCTCTTTCTTTTTATATCACTACTATAACATACATCCTCCAAAAATGCAAACATTTGTTTGTGAATTTTTTAAAAATTTTTTCATAACAGTATTAGTGGGTGATAATATGTATAAAATCTTAACTTTCAAAACACTTGTTCTTACTTCCGCAATTCTTTGCTTCACTATGATTTTTTCTGCAATAGCGAACACATTTTTGCCTGTTATTTCTGTATTTAACAAAAAAGAAAAAGAGGTTCTTATTTTAATGTACCATCAGGTAAGCGATAGTAGCGGGCTATGGGGTGATTATGTAATACCTCCTTCACTTTTAAAAGAAGATTTTGAATATCTGAAAAACAACAATTTCACACCAATAAAAATTAAAGATATTCTCGATTTTACCAAAGGAACAAAAGATTTACCTGAAAAATCAGTTGTTATAACTTTTGATGATGGTCAGAGAAGTTTTTTGACTAAAGTCGTGCCGCTTTTAGAAGAATATAACTACCCGGCAGTTGTAAATATTGTTGGTGCTTTAACGGATTTATACACCGAAAACGGTGAAACAAATGATAAATATGCTTATCTTAACTGGAATGATATAAAAGCATTAGCAGAAAATCCGCTTGTAGAAATAGGGCATCATTCATACAATTTTCACTCGCTCGGATATAGGCGTGGTATGGGAAAAATCTATGGCGAAAGTAATGCGGTTTACGCAGAAATAATAAAAACCGATATTGAAAAACTTAATGACAAGTTACTTTCAAATATCGGCGAAAGACCTTATATTTTAGCCTACCCTTATGGTATAAGAAATGATACTCTTTTAGAAATAGTAAAAGGCGAAAATTTTTCTGTTACTTTAGGTTGCAGAGAGAGTATAAACAAAATTTCTAAAGGTGATGACCTGTTTGAATTAGGACGATTTAATCGCCCTTACGGCAAAAGCAGCAGTACCTTTTTTGAGGGTATTATAAAAACGAAATGATTTTTTCTACACATTCTTCTGCGGTTAAGTTATTGCAATCAATTTTGATGTCTGCAAATTTTTCATAAAGTGATTTTCTCTCATTAAAAATATCTTCTACTGTTGTGCCATTCGTTAAAACAACACCACGGGACTTAATATCACCTATACGTTTTTTAATTTCATCAGATTCCAAATCAAGATAAATAACTTTACCGTTTTCTTTTAATTTTTTCATAGCTTTTTCGCCATAAACCGCACTACCACCTGTAGCAATTACGGAATTTTTAAAATCTGTATTTAAAATAACATCTTCCTCAATATTTAAAAATGCTTTTGTGCCATATTCATTTATAATGTCGCAAAGGCTTTTTTTATATTTTTCCTGAATTAAAAGGTCTGTGTCTGTAAAAGATAGAATTAGAGTTTTTGCAAGTAAAACCCCTATTGTACTTTTACCAACTGCGGGCATACCGATAAGAATTATATTTTCCAAAATTTCCACCCCGAAAATTGCACAAATTTTTTTGCATTTTTATTGATTTTATCACGCATTTTGAGAAAAGACAAGGTTATATTTTTAACAAATCAAATTCTATTGACAAAAAATATTGCGTGAATTATACTTTAGTTAATAGAGCAAAAATCAGAGGTTTATTTTGTGCAATTCTCACACAAATATCACGCTTTGATTTATCCCCATTTTAAGGAGGAAAAGTTATGAATTTTGAACAGTGGAACGGATTTGTTGACGGCGAATGGCGCCACATAATTGACGTAAGAGATTTTATTCAGAGAAACTACACACCTTACCATGGTGATGATGCATTTTTAAAAGGTGCAACAGAAAGAACAAAGAATTTAACAAAGAAATTTTATGACCTTTGTGAAGAAGAAAAAAAAGCAGGTGGCGTACTCGATATTGATACTGAACACGTTTCCTCTCTCTGCAGTTATGCACCGGGATACCTTGACAAAGAAAATGAACTTATTGTGGGCGTACAGACAGATGCACCTTTAAAAAGAGGTGTTCACCCATTCGGCGGTATAAGAATGGCAAGAGAAGCATGTAAAGCTTACGGTTACGAACTTTCACAAAAAGTTGAAGATTACTTTAAATACAGAACAACTCATAACGATGGTGTTTTCAGAATTTATACTGACGAAATGCGTGCGGCTCGTCACTGCGCACTTTTAACAGGACTTCCTGACGCTTATGGTCGTGGCAGAATTATAGGTGACTACCGCAGAGTTGCACTTTATGGTATAGATGCACTTATTGAAAAGAAAAAAGAGGACAAGCGTACACTCGGTTTAGAAAATGCAACTGCAGAATCTATGAACTTGCTTGAAGAACTTCACAAACAAATTGAGTTTTTAAGTCTTCTTAAAGAAATGGGCAAAATGTATGGTTTTGATATTTCAAGACCTGCCCAAAATGCCAAAGAAGCAATTCAATGGACTTATTTTGGCTACCTTGCTGCTAATAAAGAGCAAAATGGTGCAGCTATGTCTTTCGGCAGAACAAGTACATTTTTTGATATTTATATTGAAAGAGATATTAAAGCAGGTATTCTTACGGAAGAAGAAGCACAGGAACTTATTGACGATTTAGTTTTAAAACTTCGTATGTGTCGTCATTTAAGAACACCTGAATATAACGAACTTTTCGGTGGTGACCCAATGTGGATTACTGAAAGTGTCGGCGGTATGGGTGAAGATAACCGTACTCTCGTTACAAAAACTTCATTCCGTATGCTTAACACTCTTCGCACATTAGGTCCTGCACCTGAACCGAACCTTACAGTTCTCTGGAGTTATCGCTTACCGGAAGGTTTCAAAAAATTCTGTGCTAAACTTTCTATTGAAACAGATGCAATTCAATATGAAAACGATGACCTTATGAGAAACGATTACGGTGATGACTACGCAATTGCTTGTTGCGTTTCTGCTATGAAAATCGGTAAGCAAATGCAGTTCTTCGGTGCAAGAACAAATCTTGCTAAACTTTTACTCCTCACACTTAACGGCGGTGTTGACAATGTATTCGGCACTAAAGTCGGTCCGCAGATGGATGTTATGAATGACGAAGTTCTTGATTATAATAAAGTTATGGAACGTTTCAGAGTTTACCTCTCATGGCTTTGCAGACTTTATGTAAACACAATGAACTCAATCCACTTTATGCATGACAAATATGCTTATGAAAGAACTCAATTATCACTTCATAATACTGATGTTGAGCGTCTTATGGCATTTGGTGTTGCAGGTCTTTCAGTTATTGCTGACTCACTTTCTGCAATCAAATATGCAAAAGTTTCTCCGATTATTGATAAAGAAACAGGTCTTATTGTTGACTTTAAAACAGAAGGCGATTTCCCTAAATTCGGTAATGATGATGACAGAGTTGACTTAATTGCACAGAACCTCATTCGTGACACAATTACAGAACTCAGAAAAACACCAACTTACAGAAATGCAAAACACACACTTTCTGTTCTTACAATTACTTCTAACGTTGTTTATGGTAAGAAAACAGGTGCAACACCTGATGGCAGAAAGAAAGGCGAACCATTCGCACCCGGTGCTAACCCAATGCACAACCGCGAAGTAAATGGTGCACTCGCTTCTCTTAACTCTGTTGCAAAGCTTTCTTATTGTGATGCAAGAGACGGTATTTCTAACACTTTCTCAATTGTTCCTGAAGCACTCGGTAACTCAATTGATGACAGAGTAGAAAATCTTGTAAGCATTTTAAATGGTTACTTCCTCAACAATGCCCACCACATAAATGTTAATGTTTTAAACAGAGAAACACTTCTTAAAGCGTATGAGCATCCTGAAGATTACCCGAACCTTACAATCCGTGTTTCCGGTTACGCTGTAAACTTCTGCAAACTCTCTAAAGAGCAACAAAAAGAAGTTATTATGAGAACATTCCACGAAGCAGTGTAATTTTATGGTTACAGGAAGAATTCACTCATTTCAGAGTCTTGGCACCGCCGATGGCCCCGGTGTAAGAGCGGTAGTTTTTATGCAGGGGTGTCCACTCAGGTGTGCTTGTTGCCATAACCCTGACACTTGGGATTTTAACGGAGGTACAGAAGTTACTCCCGATGAAATATTCAGAAAAATAAAAAGGTTTAAAAACTATTTTGGTGAAGAGGGTGGTGTCACCATTTCAGGTGGCGAACCACTTATGCAACCGGAATTTATAAAAGAACTTTTTACACTTTGCAAAACTGACGGAATAACTACCGCAATTGATACTTCCGGGTGCGTTTTAAATGATAAAATAAAAGAAGTTTTAAACCTCACCGACACAGTTCTTTTAGACTACAAATATGTTACTGACG
>JAFSBS010000200.1 GCA_017437165.1 Clostridia bacterium | reverse complement strand
ATTGTATAATCCCTACACAACTAAAAAATAAATAGTGAGGTTTTAAAGATGAAAAAGTTTTTAAAAATTACTTCAATCGTACTCGTTATTGCTTTAGTAGCAGTTTTTGCTGCTTGTGGCGGTAAAGGTGACACAGACACAGATGAAAAAACAACTCTTGTTATGGCAACAAATGCAGCTTTCCCTCCATATGAGTATAAAGAGGGCGACAACTTTGCTGGTATCGACATTGAAATTGCACAGGCAATTGCAGACAAACTTGGTATGACACTTGAAATCAAAGACGTTGAATTCGGTTCAATCGTTGGTGGTGTTCAGACTGGTAAATTCGATATGGGTATTGCTGGCATGACTGTTACTGATGAAAGATTAGAAAGCGTTAATTTCTCAACATCATACGCAACAGGTATTCAGGTTGTTATTGTTACTGAGGATTCAGCAATCAAATCTCTTGATGACCTTAAAGGTGACGGTTCAATGAAATTTGGTGTTCAACAGGATACAACCGGTGATATTTATGCATCAGCTTCAGTAGAAGAAGACGGTTATGGTGAAGAAAATGTTATCCGTTACAAAACAGGTGCAGATGCTGTTCAGGCTCTTAAAACAGGTAAAGTTCAGGCAGTTATCATTGATAATGAACCTGCAAAATCATTCGTAGCAGCTAACGAAGGTCTTAAAATTCTTGATGGTACTTGGGTAGAAGAAAACTACGCAATTGCTATTGCGAAAGAAAACACAGAACTTCTTGAAGATGTTAACAATGCTCTTGCTGAATTAAAGTCAGAAGGCAAACTTGATAGCATTATTTCAAAATATATCCCTGCAGAATAAGTCATTTTAAAACATTTTGGTACGAGGACGGTACTACCGTCCTCGTATTTTGTGGTATATAAGGAGGGAAAGCTTTGGAATCTTTTAAAATGTTATTTCTCGAATTAAAAGATGTATTTATCCTTTGTTTTATTGATGATAACCGTTGGGAATGGCTTGTAGAAGGCTTTGTTAATTCTATTTTAATAACAGTACTTGCTATTGTAATAGGTTTATTCTTTGGTATTGTGTTAGCGGCAATCCGTTCTTCTTATGATAAAAATGAAGAATCATTGAAACTTAGGGGCGGTGCAGGTTATACTCTTTTAAAAATACTTAATGGTGTTGCAAAAGTTTATATAACAGTAATACGTGGTATTCCTGTAGTTGTTCAACTTATGATATGGTACTTTGTAATTCTTGTTACTCAGGATAATGATATTGTAGTAGCGGTTGTCGCATTCGGATTTAACTCTGCGGCTTATGTAGCAGAAATATTCCGTGGCGGTATTATGTCAATTGACAATGGTCAGTTTGAAGCGGGTAGAAGCTTAGGCTTTAACTATGTGCAGACTATGATATATATAGTTATTCCACAAACAATTAAAGCGACACTCCCGACTCTTCTTAACGAGATTATTGCACTTCTTAAAGAAACTTCTGTTGCCGGTTATGTTGGTATTATGGATCTCACAAAAGCGGGTGACCTCATCAGAGGTCGTACATTTGAGGCTTTTATGCCACTCATAGCAGTTGCTATAATTTATCTTATAACAGTTGTTGTTCTTACAAAGGTGTTCAGCATAATCGAAAGGAGGCTTCGTAAGAGTGAGCGATAATGCATTGATTAAAGTAACAAATCTAAAAAAACACTATAATGGTGGTAAGGTTAAGGCTCTTGACGGAGTCGATTGTGAAATTGAAAAAGGTGAGGTTGTGGTTGTTATCGGGCCATCCGGTAGTGGTAAATCTACATTCTTACGTTCTTTAAATCTTTTAGAAATTCCGACTGACGGGCAGATTATATTTAATGGTGCCGATATTACAGCGCCAAAAACAAATATAAATAAACATCGTCAGAAAATGGGTATGGTTTTCCAGCACTTTAATCTTTTCCCAAATATGACTATATTGGGAAATATGACTTGTGCCCCTGTAAAAATTCTTAAAAAATCAAAGAAAGAAGCAGAAGAAAAAGCACTTGAGCTTCTTGACAGAGTTGGTCTTAAAGACAGAGCAAATGCGTACCCGAGTCAACTTTCAGGGGGTCAGAAACAAAGGGTTGCTATTGTAAGAGCGCTTTGTATGGAACCTGAAGTTATGCTTTTCGATGAACCTACATCTGCACTTGACCCCGAAATGGTTGGTGAAGTTCTTGAAGTTATGAAAAATCTTGCTTCGCAAGGCATGACAATGGTTGTTGTAACTCACGAAATGGGCTTTGCTAAAGAAGTTGGTTCAAGAGTTATTTTCTTTGACGAAGGCGTAATTCAGGAAGAAGGTACACCTGAAGAAATATTTCAGAATCCCAAAGGCGAAAGACTTAAAAGTTTCTTGAGTAAGGTGCTTATTTAAAAACGCGAAGCGTTTTTTAATGAATTAAGAATTAAAAATTGAAAATTAAAAATTTCGGAAGGCTTCGCCTTGATTTATAATTAAATATGAATAAAAAAGACTACATTCTCTCATTTTAGTTAGCTTTAGCACTAACTAAAAATAATAGAATGTAGTTGTTTTTATAATATTATATATAATTGCTAACGCAGTTCCGACAATTCCGAATTACGCATTCCGCATTAAACTTGCTATTCCGCCAATGGCATAACAGCATTGTTGTTTGACTCAGTGGCGTGTTCAGGACAATCGCAAACACATTGGATTTTCGGAATACCACTTGGTTGCGGAATTACTGTAAATGTATAAGTACCACCTGACGGACAACAAGCAATATTAGGGTGAATATCTGTTTCGAGTAATACAATCTGGTCTTGTGAAAGTGGAGTACCATATTCTATAACTTTTGGTTTTTTGCCATCGTCAGTAGCAATAGCGTAACTGAAGTCTGCATTAAAATTATTACGAACGCACCAATTCTGCGCTTGTGCAGCCAAATCCTTTTGTTGCAACTTGCACACTCTTTCATTGGCATTTTTTACCAGGGATGTAGAGGCGGGTATTGCAACAGCGGTTAAAACCCCAATAACTAAAACAATAATCAACAATTCAACTAACGAAAAACCTTTATTTGTTTTGACAAATTTTAACATATCGGAACCCCCTTAATCTTACTTAACGAGAGAGTTAAGTACCGAAAACGTAACT
>JAFSBS010000199.1 GCA_017437165.1 Clostridia bacterium | reverse complement strand
GCACTAATAGACCTAATGCGACAGCAGTTGATGAGAAAACACTTATTACAGTATCACTCGAAGCGCTACCTTTATTTTTAACTCTTGTAATAATAAGTGCAAGTAACACACCAAAAGCCACAAGAGAGATAATTTCATTTTTAATTCCTAAAAGCACACCAAGTGCCACACCCGTTAAAGCACTATGACCTAACGCGTCTGAAAAAAAAGCCATTTTATTATTTACTGCCATTGTACCTAAAATACCCATAAGAGGGGCAATGATTATAATAGCTAAAAGTGCGTTTTTCATAAATTTGTAATCTGCCCACGAAAACGGCAGAATCACACCGAGAATATCATATATATAACTCATTATTTTCATTCCAATCCATAAAAGAAACTCTCTTTAAATTCTTTTGAAGAGAAAACTTCTTCTGCACTACCACTTTTTAATACAGATTTGTTTATGAGAATAACATTATCTGCATATTCTTTTACAATTCCTAAATCGTGTGAAACCATTGCAATTGCAATGTGATAATTTGTTTTAAGATTTTTAATTACTTCGTAGAATTTTTCACTACCTTTAATATCCACACCGGAAACAGGTTCATCGAGAATAAGTAATTCCGGCAAAGGGAACAAAGCACTTGCAAGCATTACTCTCTGAATTTCGCCACCTGAAAGCATTCCGAGAGTTTTATTTTTCAGTTCAAGGCAACCTACCATTTTAAGTGCTTCGTCAATTGCCTTTAACTGCTTTTTATCTTTTTTAAAACAAACAGGTGAGTTTGTTCTGCCGATGAGCATAAAATCCTCTACACTTACCGGTGCTGAACGGTCAAAGTCAAGATGTTGCGGAACATAACCAATTGTAATATTTTCGATTTTTTCACCATGATGAGCGTGAAAACTTACTGTTCCATCGTGCTTTATTTCGTTAAGAATAGATTTTAAAAGTGTAGTTTTACCTGCACCATTTACACCTATCAACGCAGTAAGTTGTCCACAAAAAAGGTCAAATGAAACACTTGAAAGCAAAACATCTTTGCCCTTTTTTACACCAATATCTTTCACGGATATTTTACATAATCCACAACCATTTTGTGATGACATCAACTCACCGCCTTTAAATTTTCACGCATTATATCTTCGTAAGAAGTAAGGGTATCTGCCCCATTTATAACAGGATTAATCACACAGATTTCCACACCTGTTTCATTACTTAAAACCGTTGCCGCTGAACCTTTATAATCCGATTCAACAAAAAGAACCGTCACATTTTGTTCTTTTATAATTTCTGTGAGTTCTGCAAGTCCTTTCGCAGACGGTTCACCACCCTCGTGACTTTCGACTTTCGCTAAAATATTGAATGAATACTCATTTGCAAAATAGACAAAAGACTCATGAAAAGTAATAATATTTTTATCTTTGATTTTCTCTGCCTCTGTTTTTAATTCACTGTGAAGTTTTTCAAGTCTTCCGATATACCTGATTTTATTTTTTTCGATTTGCTCTTTATAGTCAGGATACATTTCTGATAATTCATAAGCAATATTTTCACATTGAATAATTGCATTTTTTACTGACATCCATATATGTGAATTCACATTGTGGTTGTGATGGTGTTCATCATCTTCGTGATGTTCTTCGTGACAAACTTCAAGAACTTCAATATTTTTTGAAGAGTCTATAACTTTAACATCGTCAACACTCATATAAACATCTTCCAAAAATTCTTCCATACCCGCACCGTTTATTATAAAAACATCTGAATCTGAAATAAGACGAGCGTCTTTGCTTAATATCTGATAATCGTGAAGACAACCAACATTTTGCTCTGCCATAAATT
>JAFSBS010000198.1 GCA_017437165.1 Clostridia bacterium | reverse complement strand
CTGTGCAGTTTGTGACGGTGCTTTTTACAATGGTCAGACAGTAGGCGTTGTAGGGGGCGGTAACTCTGCTTTACAGGAAGCAGTTCTTCTTTCTGACATTTGCGAAAAAGTTTATATTTTCCAGAATCTTTCATTTATGACAGGTGAAAAGAAACTTGTCGAAATTCTTGAAACAAAATCAAATGTAGAATTTATGACAGATGTTGTTGTAAGTGACTTAAAAGGCGATGATGAATTAACGGGTGTTACTTTAAAGCGTACTGATGGCAGTGAAAAAGAAGTATCATTAAACGGTCTTTTTGTTGCAATTGGTCTTGAACCATCAAATAGTGCATTTGCTGATATGGTTGCACTTGATAGTAACGGCTATTTTGATTCTGATGAAGCTTGTCTTACAAAAACAGAGGGTATTTACGTTGCAGGTGACTGTCGTAAAAAGAATATCCGTCAGATTACAACCGCAACTGCAGATGGTGCTACTGCAGCACTTGCTGCTTGCAGATATATAGATGCTATATAATAATTTTTGGTTTGGGAGAAAAAATTATAAAAGGGTGAATTATTATGGAATTAAGTACAACAGAGAAAATTATGAAAGTCTGGGGTTGGATATCGCTTGTAATACTAATTCTTGGGATACCGGCGCAATTTGTGAACAAATATTTATTAAAAATGGAATTTGAACCTTCTGTGTTAATAATGTTTGTTATTTCAAGTGTTTTTGAAATGCTTTTATCAATTGCTTTTATTCGTTGTAAGAAAGATTTGTTTTTAGTTGCTGCTATGGGATGTCAGGTTCTGTACAGACTGATAGTAATTTTTATGAATTTATCAACTGTTTCAAGTTTTACATTTATAAATTTAGCAATATACATTTCGTTGTTGGGATTAGTAGCAGTAAACTGTGTTCCGAAACTTTCAGAGAACACAGAGAACAGGCGAAAAACAAACAAAGTCTGGTTTTTGCCAAGTGTTACTATGCTTTTTATTTCTATAATTGGTTTTATAAAAGATGTAAATGAGAAATTCCCGGATACAATTGTCAATAATGTTCAGGATGCAGGAACAGAAATTGCTGTGCAGACTTTCTCATTAGGGATAAGCGTTTTAAGTACCATATTAGGAATTTTACCATATCTTTTATTGAGTTACTGGATTTACAAGAGTTATAAAGAAGAAACAGAATTTGAATAAAACAAAGGGATTGATTAAAATGTGAAAACATTCTAATCAATCCCAAAATTTATTTTTTCATTCGTTTTCTTGCATTATCAAGAGCTTTCTGGTACGGCATTAACATTCCTTCGTTCATTTTATCGCCCATTTTAGATTTCATTTTTTCTGAAGATAGCATACCACCTACTAAATACATTAAAAGCATACGCTTCCATTGTTTTTGTGGGAAGTCGTACTGATTATGAGATTTATAGAATTTGTGGTCTGCTTTCATCATACCCTGCATAATCCAAATTAAATCTCTGAATACTTTCATACCACCAATGCCATAGAAATTTTGAGGTAAAAGAATTTTCTTTTCTAATGCATAGTCTAATTTCTTTGCTAATTTATCAATACTTTCGTTTGCATCTTCTTCATTTGTAGCAACACCGCAAAGGAAGTTGTGACCAACCTCAGCTCTTGCTTCAATAATTGTTCTTAAGTTTTCTTCAATACTCAAGTGACCATTTACAATGTAACCTATTGGCATACCGATTGTAACAGTTCTGTGACCGTTGCAGAATTGTCTGTCATCATACATTTTAAATCTTGCACCCATCGAGTGGTCTTTGATTGTGAATGCATAAATAATTGCTTCTGCTTTCTGAATATCATTTCTTAAAAATTCATCGAAATTGTCTTTGTAAACGCATTTGCCTGAAACTGCACAGTTAAAGCAACCAAGGCAACCACCTTTAAACGGATATTCTTTAATATTTACAATTCTTGTATTTTTAGTACATTTAGCTCTGAAACGGACAATCATATTTTTTAGTGTTTCGTCACTCTCGTCACAATTTGTAACAATGACAACATCGCCTTGCTTTTTGTCATTACATTCAATTACTTCGGCGTTTGTTAATGTAGCAAGAGAATTTATTTTAATTTCTTTTTCGTAAATGTTGTTTTCAATGTTGAACATAACAAAATCGAAGAATTCTTCTGCCTGCGTTTGACCTTGTTCAGTAGATAAATCGTCCATATCTGCAGAAAGTCCGTTAATATATTTTAAGCCTAAATCAAAGCAGTTGTCTTTAATATAGCGGTGTGCAGTAATATCATAAAAATGCTTTGAAGTAGTAAATTGTGTTACAAATTTTTCACTTAAATCTAAATTTGCATCCTTTAAAAGTTCAATAAATTTATGTAACTGACAAGGTGCAACAAATGTATAAACAGGGTAAGAAAAAACGAGTAAATCAGCTTTTTTTACTTCTTCGATTGCTTTACTGAAATCTTTTTCTAAAGCCTTTATTTTTTGCCCTGCATCAAGAACAGAGAACTCGTGTTCAGGGTGCAAAATCTTTAAATAATTTGTAGTTTGTAAAGTAATGCTGTTTTGTCCTTTAGGACTGCCGTTGATAATTAAGATGTTCATTTGTTGTTCATCTCCAAATCAGAATTGTCATCGTCTTTAATTATTTTAATATCTTTTGAAAATTTGTTGATATATGGTTCAATATCGTTGTATTCGATATAAGGTTTAACAAATCCCTTGCAAAAAGAATAACCTAAAATAAATAATATAATTTTTCCTAAAAAAGAAGTCTTGCAATGTTTGAGTTTAAGTCTTATTAAGATGCAATCATCTGTTTTGATAAGAGTTTTAATAGAATTCCAGGGAATGCATTTTATAGGGATTGCTAAAAGAATTGCAAAAAGATTGATAATAACAAAACTATTTTCAATGCCTTTTTCAGTAAGCGAAAAAGCGGAACCTTTATTTTTTACAAATATTCTAAGCAGATTTATAACTGTTAGAAGATAAGTAAGAAGAACCAAGCTAATAGCGATGCATAAAAAAAGTGAAAATCCTTTGCTAAGTGGTTGGTTATTTTCATCAAAAATTTGGTTGGTATATAGCATATATACAACTTTATACCCTAAAGGTTGAATTCCACCAAACACAATGATAATAAACCAAAATCTCCAGTTTAATTTGTGTTCTTTCATAATATCATCTCCTAAAATTGAGTATATCATAAACACAACATTTTTTCAAATAAACTTGACAAATGCCCGTGTTTTTGTAAATATAGATATAGTAAAAAACAAAGGAGAAATTTTTATGTCTGCATTTTTTATGAGTGTAGTTGCTTTTTTTACTT
>JAFSBS010000197.1 GCA_017437165.1 Clostridia bacterium | reverse complement strand
TTTACCGAAAGGTCAGAAAAACCGTATTTTTCTTCTTCAAATATATAATGATATGTTGTGAGTTGAAGCGTTTTAGGTAAAACGAGTATTACTTCTTCACCGGAGTTTAATTTATCTATGTTTATTTTACCTTCTAAAACAGTTTTGCCTTCATTTTTAAAATCATCTTCCGATAATGCTAAAAAATCTAATGGTAGAATAGGCGAGGTAATATTTGCTTTTTCTATAACAGCGGTGTTTTCTATAGGTATTTCCTGATATTTTTCGTAGTTTTCTTTTGTTATTACAACTCCGTCAACGGTTTCAGGGTAAACACCTGTTGCATAATTACATAACTTTAAATAATCGGTGAGTTTCTCTACTTCAATATATCCGTTAGTTTCTTTTCTGCCTTTAACGCTTTCTACGTAACTATTGGAAAGTATATCCTCTACATCATTTTCAGAAATTCCATAACGGAACCAATCGTAATTGCCAATTCTTTTTGAAGCGTACTCCATATCTGAAATAACCTCATAATCAGAATTAAGTGAAGTGTTCTGTTCTTTCATTCCTTTAGCAAAAGAAAAACCAAAAAGTGAACCGAAAATTGCAATAGCAAGAATTATGCTTGTTAAAACTTGCTTACTCTTATAGAGTTTAATGTTTCTTGAAGCTAAAAGTTTTGAAGTATCAAATTCTTTTTGTGTTTTGATTTTTTTAGTTTTAATCTTTCTGTTAAGCGAGATGTTTCTTATTGCTTGCATAGGCGTAATTCTTGAAGCAGAAAATAACGGAATAAATGATGAAAGTGCGACAATTAAAATGCTTATTATTGCACTTAACGGTAACACCCACCAACTTGGTTTGAAAATAAAGTTTTCACCAAATGCACTGACACTCAGAGTAACTGCACCAATAGAAATTAAAATACTTACAGGTGTACATATAAGGCATAAAATAAATGTTTCTTTACCATAAATTTTTATAATCTGTCGTTTTGTAGCACCAACACTTCTCAAAAGACCTATTTGTCTTTTGCGTTCTTTTAAGTTTGTTGAAAATGCATTGACAATACCAATATTTGCGGCAATTGCTAAAACTGCAACAAATACAAGAATAAGTAAATAAGGTGCATTAACACCAAAGGTGTCTGCTACGGTGTACATAATTTCGTAACCGCCTGTAAGATACCAACTCAAACCATCATTAGCACCATAATAATTTTTTCGTAAAGGTCTTGTTAACTCAACATAATTGCTTATGAATTCATCATCGGGACTTGAAATGAAGAGGTGCAATGATTCCTTGCCACCAATTTCTACCTGTGCGTTATCCATAACAAAAGCTGCAGGAATACGAATGTCTGTTGCCCAACTTTGCTTTTCAATATTTGCCTTTTTATCATTTAAAACGCCTACAAGAATGAACTCTTTTTTTATTGGTTTTTCTTTTTGCTTTTCTGCATCCTGAATATAAAAATCAAAGGTGATTTTATCATTTAATTTGCAATCAATACCAAGTCTTGTTAAAGCACTTTTTTCAATTGCTATTTCATTTTCTTTTTCAGGCATTCTGCCTTCAATAAGACTTTGAAAATAAAGTTCTTTTGCTTGTGGTTCTAACCACGCAACACCGGCACCTGTGGTTGGTTCACTATCTGGTGCAGTGATTTTTCCTAAAATGTGTGCATATCCGCGAGTTGTTGTATTTGATTTTAAAAATTCTTCCGTATCTTCATTTCTTATGGTGTTAAGTATAATATGCGACTGTTTACCATAAAGAAAATTATGAGTTTCTAAAGCAGAGGAAACAGCACTCGAAACGAAAAATGTAAAACTTGACGAAAGTGTCATTGAAAGAATTATTCCGATAATAAGAAGTGTGTATTGTTTCTTGCGATTTTTTAAATTACCTAATGCAAGGGAATTATA
>JAFSBS010000196.1 GCA_017437165.1 Clostridia bacterium | reverse complement strand
GAAAAGACGATAAAAAAACTCCCTGGCGTAGAAAGTGTATCGGTTAATCTTTTAAATGAAAACATGTCGGTATCTTTTGATGAAAAAGAAATGACAGATGACAAAATAATAAATGCTGTTATTTCTATTGGCTATGGTGCATCGCTTAGAAACAATAACAAAGACGAAAAAAGTACAATAAGAAGTGATTGGGAAACGAAGCAATCCAATGAGCAAACGAAACAGAAATTAATGAAATCAAGGCTTTTTTCTTCTGTTTGTTTTTTAATTCCATTAATGTATGTTGCTATGGGTGGAATGTTAGGATTTCCTATGCCACAGTTTTTAACTGGTACTGAAAACATTTTAGTAAACACGTTAACACAGTTACTCCTGACTGTGCCTGTATTAATAATAAATAAAAAATTCTTTGTTTCAGGCTTTAAAGCGTTAAAACACAAAGCACCTAATATGGATTCATTAGTTGCTCTTGGCTCTTCTGCATCGTTTATTTATGGTCTTATTTCTTTTTATTTTATGTGCTATGGTGCTGGGCATAGTGATTTCACATTAGTCCACAAATACTCGCACGAGCTTTATTTTGAATCTGCCGCTATGATTTTAACACTTGTTACAGTCGGCAAATATTTAGAAACTAAAAGCAAAGCAAAAACTTCAGATGCATTAGGCAAATTAATTGATTTAGCACCAAAGACTGCAAACGTCATTAAAAATGGTATTGAAGTAACTATTCCTGCAGAAGAAGTAAAAGCTGGTGACACATTAATTATACGACCCGGTGAAAGCATTCCTGTTGATGGAATTATTGTTGAAGGCGAAGGTTCAATTGACCAATCAGCAGTTACCGGCGAAAGCATCCCTGTCGATAAAGAAAAAGATGACACAGTAATTTGTGCTACTATAAATAAAAATGGCACGTTTAAAATGGTGGCTACAAAGGTTGGTAGTGACACTACCCTTTCACAGATTATAAAACTTGTTGACAATGCAAGTAACACAAAAGCCCCTATTGCAAGACTTGCTGACAAGGTAAGCGGTGTGTTTGTTCCGATTGTTATAGGCATTGCTATTATTACTTTTGCAGGCTGGCTTATAAGTGGCGCAACCCCTGATTTCTCACTTTCAATGGGAATTACTGTTCTTGTTATTTCGTGCCCGTGTGCATTAGGTCTTGCAACTCCCGTTGCAATTATGGCTGGTACTGGTAAGGCGGCAGAAAATGGTATTTTAATTAAATCTGCCGAAGCTCTTGAAAATTTGTCATCAGTTGACACAGTAGTTCTTGATAAAACAGGCACTGTAACTACTGGTGAAATGTCTGTTTCAGATATTTTTGTTTTAGATAAAACCTTTACTGAAGATAAATTTTTATCTTACGCTTATTCTTTAGAAAACAGTAGCGAACACCCTCTTGCAAATGCAATAAAAGAAAAAGCAAAAAAAGAAAACATACAGCTTATTCCTTCAACAGAATTTTCTGCTGAAATTGGTAAAGGTGTAAGTGCTACAATTGATGGTG
>JAFSBS010000195.1 GCA_017437165.1 Clostridia bacterium | reverse complement strand
GGTGAATAGATTTTCTTTCCAGAACCTTTTAAAATATCGTTGTTATCCAACATTTTACACCCTCCTTTCAGTGCTTGTATTTTTATTCACTATATATGCAGTTTTTAGGCTATTTTTGCATATATATTTAATATTTATTCATTATGGTATGCATAACGTGCATACACTTATTTTCGATTCTTTTTATTATCTTTGCAAATAATGATAATAGTAATGCAAATAATTAAAGTGATAATAATACCTTCCATTTAATTACCTCACATCTACAACACCATATTCAATATCTTCATCAATGAAAATTTTACAGCCTTCAAAAGTTGTAATATCCGGTTCATTGCTTACATAATTTGCAAGTGCTTTTCGTGTAACCGAATTCATAAATAAATATGGTAATTCCTTATGCTTTTTCTGATACTTTGCAATATCACGATATAAACCCTCAATATTAAAAACAACAATATTTGAAAATAATTCCTTTATTCCATTTTCAAATTGATTCTTAATTTCTCTCATAGTAGAGCGAATAACAGGGGGAGTATTTTTATCTAAAAGTGCTTTAATATCAGCAACAGGCATTCCGACCGGTGCAATAATTGCACTATACTTATTATCAATTACCCTTTTTGCAACACATTCAGAACCTCCAACAGGTTCAAAAATAGCAAAGTCTACACAATCATCAGCAAGCACAATCTTTTCAAGTTTATCTCTTGTTTCTGCACTAATGCCATAAGCACTAAAATTAAATTTATTTTCCATTTTCTTATCTTTCATCCTTTCGCATATTATCAAGTAAATATTTAAAAATTTCCGCTGCTTCATTTACTGTCAATGTTTCATTTCCCATATCAGCCGGAGCATTCAAAACACAATGCACGGAATCAGAAATTTTATCCATCATACATTCATACATTGCCGAACATCCCGCAACAAATGCAGCCTCCATATCTTCACAATTAAAACCACCTTGTAAATAATACTTTGCTTTCTTTTCCAGAATCAATTTAACAAGGCTTTGTGTAATGGTTTCAGCATCTTTCTTATTAACATTAAATTTTTCACAGTCAAAAGCAGTCTTAAAAACATTCATAAAATCCATTCTTGTATCATCCTCTTTAATTCTTATTTTCAGACCCACAGGGGTATTTTTTCTGTTATAGTCAAAATCCGATTTTTGCTTATCGGTCAAAAAGTCATTAACACACTTGCAGCAGTTTTATAATCACAATCAAGTGTAAATTTCATCTCCGATTTAATTAAAGTTTGCTTTACTTCAATAACCGGTTGTTTCATTCCTTCATCAATAAACACATATAAAATAAAAGACTCTGGGAAGTTATTCACCAGAGCATTACCCATATACTTTTTAAATTCGTCAAAATCTTTTGCAAATACAATCATACAATCCTCCAATCTACACCCGAAAAAATAGGGTGATTACCATATTAAAAAATACAATAATCACCCCAAATAAATACAACTGTAAATTTTTGGAGGTGATGTTTTTACATTATTAAGGGTTAAAAACGCAAAATTATAAAAACACCCCGTATGAGTTGCAATAATTCTTTTAGTGCAAACATAACTAAAAATAAAAAAGAGAGAGTAGCATACTATAAAGGCGGTATGCAAGCGCACAATCAAGAAAAGAGAAAGATAAAGAAATGAGAGTAAATTTTTGAAAAAGTAACAAAAAATGCTACCACCCTTTAATCATCTTATACCCGCTGAAGGATATGTATAATGATATTCATAAAGGGAGATTCAAACAATTTACAAAATGGAGTGATTTTTTTAAAATCCTCCTCCAGAAAGAAATGATTATTCCGAGATAAACAATCATTTCAAAGAAAAGTATATATATAAACCACCTGTTAAGGCGGGATAAATCGTTAAACGCTTTTGAATGGAGCGATAACCATTTAATTACCACTCTGACAAGTAATAATTGCAAAGAATATAAACCAACTATTTATAATCCCTGTGT
>JAFSBS010000194.1 GCA_017437165.1 Clostridia bacterium | reverse complement strand
TAAAATCTGAACTTGAAAAAATGCTTAACAACGAAAGAGAAGCGTATGAAGAATTCTTCAAAACCTTCGGTATGCAGATTAAGTTTGGCATTTATAACAGCTACGGAATGAATAAAGACAATCTTAAAGATTTGATTTTATTTTACTCTTCAAGAGACAAGTCTTTAGTTTCACTCAAAGAGTATGTAGGCAGACTTAAAGACAGTCAGGAAAAAATCTATTACGCTTGTGGCGAAACTATTGAAAAAATTGAAATGTTACCACAAACTGAAGCAGTAAAAGATAAGGGGTTTGAGATTCTTTATCTTACAGAATATGTTGACGAATTTACAGTTAAAATGCTTCACGAATATGACGGAAAAGAATTCCAGAATATCTGTGACGAAAAACTTGATTTGAATACAGAAGATGAAAAAAATGCGCTTAACGAGAAAAATGAAAGTGATAAAGAGATGCTTTCATTTATTAAAGATGCTTTAAATGGTGATGTATCAGAAGTTCGTTACACAAACAACCTTAAAAATTACGCGGTTTGCCTTACAAGTGAAGGTAATTTATCACTTGAAATGGAAAAGGTTTTAAATTCAATGCCAAGTAACGAGCAAAAGGTGAAAGCAGAAATTGCACTTGAAATAAATGCAAATCATGAGTTGGCAGAAAAACTTAAATCTCTTTATGAAAATGATAAAGATACACTTAAAAACTATGCAAAACTTCTTTATGCACAAGGTTGCCTTATAAGTGGTGTTTCGGTAAAAGACCCTGCGGAATTAAGCAGTCTTATAGTTGATTTAATGATAAAATAAGAAGATGAATTAACAAAAAAATAATAATTGTTAACAATTTGTTCACATTTACACAAGAATTGCAACAAAATGATTTGTTATATAATATATAGACATTAAGGTTGCTTAACCTAACCAAACATTTTCTCTTTCCAAAGAAATGCCCCACCAAAATGATGGTGGGGTTTTCTTTTTCCTGATTTTTGCGCATAAGTCATTTCTTCAGCATACAAATATAATACTTGTATTTTTGGAATATTTATGTATAATATTGTAGTTGAATAAAAAAGGAATGGTAAATATTATGGCAGAAAAAAGAAGCACCTTTTCAGGTAAATTAGGTTTTGTTCTCGCTACTGCAGGTTCTGCGGTTGGTCTTGGCAATATCTGGCGTTTTCCATATCTCGCAGCAAAATATGGTGGCGGTATATTTTTACTCGTTTATCTCATTTTAGCACTCACTTTCGGTTTCGCTTTAATGTGTGCAGAAATTGCAATAGGCAGAAAAACAGGTGTTAGTGCAATTGAAGCGTTTGGCAAACTCAATAAAAAGTTTAAATTTGTTGGTTGGCTTTGCTCGATAGTTCCAATTATAATTCTCCCGTACTATTCTGTTATCGGCGGTTGGATTATTAAATATTGTACTGTATTTATAACAGGCAATATTACATCTGCTGCAACAGACGGATTTTTCGATTCATTTATTTCAGCACCGGCAGAACCACTTTTATGGTTTGCAATTTATATCGGACTTACCGCACTGGTTGTGCTTTTAGGTGTTGAAAAAGGTATTGAAAAAGTAAGTAAAATTATGATGCCTGTACTTGTTGTACTCACAATATTTATTGCAGGTTACTCAATGTTTATGCCGGGGGCTTTAGAGGGTGTTAAGTTTTATATAATGCCTGATTTTTCAAAATTCTCTGCAACAACTGTTCTTGCGGCAATGGGTCAGCTTTTCTACTCAATGTCACTTGCTATGGGTATTATGATTACTTACGGCTCATATATGAAAAAAGATGTAAGTCTTGAAGGCTCTGTAAAACAGATTGAACTTTTTGACACCGGTATTGCGTTTTTAGCGGGTCTAATGATTATCCCTGCTGTTTTCGCTTTCTCTGGTGGTGATGAGAGTGCGTTGGGCAAAGGTCCAGGACTTATGTTTGTTACACTTCCAAAAGTATTTGAAAGTATGGCAGGCGGTACAATAGTAGGTTTATTATTCTTTATATTGGTGCTTTTTGCTGCACTCACATCTTCAATTTCACTTATGGAAACAGTTGTTTCTATTGTAAAAGATAAAACAGGTCTTTCGAGAAACAAGACTTTACTTATAGTTTTAATAGGTTCTGTTATTTTAGGTACACTTTCTGCTCTTGGTTATGGCACTTTAAAAGATATTAAAATTATAGGAATGGCTTTTCTTGATTTCTTTGACTTTATAAGTAACAGTGTTTTGATGCCAATTGTTGCATTTTTAACTTGTATCTTTGTTGGTTACATTATAAAACCTGATATGTTTATTGAAGAAATTGAACTCACCGGTAAATTCAAAAGAAAGAAACTTTTCTTAATAGTTATAAAATACTTTGCACCTATTTGCATTGTTTTAATTCTTATTTCATCAGTTCTTGATGCGTTGGGAATTGTAAAAATTTAATTCGGAATGCGTAATGCGTAATTCGTAATTCGGTATTTCGGAACTGCGTTGGCATTGTAAATGAAACAAAAAAAAACTCCCACTATGGTAGGGGCAGACCTTTGGTCGCCCGCAGTAGTGGGAGAATTTTTTTATTATAGAATCAATCTTCCGGGATTGAGTGAGGAGTATTTGTAAATCCTAAAATATAATCAGCAGAAACATTGTAAAATTTACAAAGAGTAATTAAATGTCTTATGGGCATTTCGTTTTCGGCTGTTTCATATCTGCTATATACTTTTTGATTTGTATTTAAAATTTTAGCAACTTCTGTTTGTGTTAAGTCATTATCTTCTCTTAAATCACGTATTCTTTGAACGTACTGCATAGTAAAACAACTCCTATGTACTATTTGAATGGAGTTTAACATACTACTAATTTGGGGTATTGACTTTACTACTGATTTGGGGTAAAATGTGGGTTATCAAATTCAATATTTTGAAATTTTAAAAAATCCGACTTCTTGACTATTGACAAATTATGGTAAGTGTGTTATTGTGAAAAAACATTCGAATGTAAAAATAAATTTATGAAAGGAGTTGGACATAATGATGAATTATATGGTTATAGGTAAAACAGAAAAAATGAACTATCCGGTTGTTGTGTCCATATTCTGCTCGTAAGTAGTAAAGACATATTATATTTATAGTATTATTCCCCGGAAAGTTAAAACTTTTCGGGGGTTTTTGTTTTTACTGCCTGAGCAGGATTTTGGGGAATTAGCAACTTCCGGAAATGGAGGTACTAATGAAAGGGAAAAATTTAATTAAAAAGAAAGGGAAAAAATCGACTTTTAAAGATATTATTTATGGGTTGAAAATCCTTAACAAATATAGCAAAGGACTTGTGATGACAAGGATAATTGCGATGTTTGGTTTTTGGTTTTTTACTGGTTTTATTGAAGAAATACTATTTTTGAAATATCTTTTAAATGCACTTGAAAATGGTTCTTCATTCAGCGAGTTTGTTAAGATTTGCTTGTGCTTTTTGGGTTTATCAATTCTTGGTAAATTTTTATTAAATTATTTTGATTATCTTACTTGCGTAAAACATAAAGTGTTTTATAAAAAGATGAATGAAAAAATATTTCAAAAAGCGAAAAACCTTGATATGGACTGCTTTTATAATCCAGAATTTTTTGATAAATACAAAAGAGCAACCGAAGTTATAACAGATAATCATTTTGATGATTTTGCTTATGCTTTTTCTTGTGTTGTGGTAGGTGGTTTTACAGGAATATTTCTTGTATCTTATGTTGTTTCAGTTGACCCCAAAATGTTATTGTTGCTTTTAACCGGCGTAGTAGTCGTTGCATTTGAAGGAGTGAAAAGTAAATTAAATATAAATAAAGATAAAGAAATGACTGTTCACAAACGTTCTAAGGCATATATAAAAAGAACCATTTATTTAAGGGAATTTTCAAAGGATATGCGAACATCAGGAGTTTACGGCGTTCTTCATAAAAGATTTGAAGATGCAGTAAATAAAAACAGAGAAATAATTAAAAAATATGGTTATAAAATTGCTCTGTTAGAGATGATGACAGGACTTTTTGGTATGGCTCTTCCTGTTGCAACATCTTATGCTTATGCAACATATCGCTATGTTGTAAAAAGGAATCTTGCACTTTCAGATTTTTCTGTAATTGTTACAGCTATGAATAACTTGAAAGATGTTGTAAATGATTTAAGTGATGGTATTTCTACTGTTAAAAGGGAGTCTATGTATTTTAAAAATCTTGCAGAGTTTTTAGAATATGAAAATAAGGTTGTAAATGGAACAAAAACAGCAGATGAATTTAAAACACTCGAATTTAAAAATGTTAAGTTTACATATCCTGAAGCAAAAGAACCGACACTCAAAAACTTTGACTTTAAATTAGAAAAAGGTCAGACAGTTGCGGTAGTTGGTGAAAACGGTGCAGGTAAATCTACATTTATAAAATTACTTTTAAGATTTTATGATGTTGATAGCGGTGAAATTCTATATAATGGTGTTAATATCAAAGAGTATGATATTGACTCTTTAAGAAAAAGGGTTTCAACAGTTTTTCAGGACTACAAAGTGTTTGCTCTTTCAGTTGCAGAAAATGTTTTATGTAAAGAAATTACTACAAATGAAGAACTTATAAAAGCAGTTGAAGCTATGAAAAATAGTGGTGCTTACGATTTTGTAGAGAATTTACCTGAAAAAGAAAACACCGTTATTACCCGTGAGTTTGACGAAAAAGGTGTTGGACTTTCAGGTGGCGAACAACAAAAAATAGCGGTTGCAAGGGTATTTGCAAGTAATACAGATTTAGCAATTCTTGATGAACCATCATCAGCATTTGACCCTGTCGCAGAGTATAAGATGTACGAAAATCTTATAAAAGCAACAAAAGATAAAACTGTAATTTACATTTCTCACAGGCTTTCTTCAGCGGTGCTTTCAGATAATATATTTGTTATATCTGATGGTACAGTAAAAGAAAGCGGTAACCATAAAGAACTTATGGAATTAAATGGGATTTACAGTAATATGTTTACACTTCAGGCAGAAAACTATAAAAATTCTGAAAGGAGTGTGAGCTGATATGAAAAAAACAAATAATACTAAAACAAATCACAGCACAATATCTAACGTATTCTATCTTTTAAAAGTTATGTTTAAAATTTCACCAGGGCTTGTTATCGGTGAAATTTTAATGCATACATTATGTACCTTGCCGGGTAGGATAGTGTCAATAATAGGTCTTAAATATGTTATAGATGAAGTTGCCAATGGTGGCGATCCTAAAAAAATATTGTTAGGTATCGGTCTGATATTAGGTGTATTAGTGTTCGGTGAAACTGTCAACGCTTTATTTTTTGAATTGTTTGTACATAGGGAACGAGAAAAACTTGATTTAAAACTTCAGTCAAAACTTTATGAAAAAGCAGCTTCAATAGATATGGCGAAATATGATAGCCCTGAATATTATGCTGATTTTATTTTGTCAATTGAAAACTCATCAGATAATATCCGTTATATGTTAAATACTGTTAAGAGTTATGTTGGTGAAGTCATTGCATTTTTGACTATAGCATCAATTCTTTTAACTATTGATCCAGTGGCACTTGTTGTCGTGGTTTTGGTAACGCTGATTTGTTTACCAATAAATAAATACGCAAGTAAGTTGCTTTATGAATATCGCGAAAAAAGAACAGAATTGCATCGAAAAGGCGATTATTTTGCAAGGGTGTTTTATCTTCCTGAATATGCAGGAGAAATAAGAATT
>JAFSBS010000193.1 GCA_017437165.1 Clostridia bacterium | reverse complement strand
TTCTATCAGAAAATCGCTTCCGCCCGCGCAGGATACTGTAATAACCGACTCGTCTTCCGAGTCAATATTTATCATTCTTTTTCCTTTAAGGGAGTCCACCGAAAGCTTTGTTGCACCAATCATACCGATTTCTTCGTCGGTTGTAAAAAGTGCTTCAATAGGTGGATGGGTGTAGTTATCGCTTTCTAAAATTGCTAAAATACACGCAACAGCAATGCCGTTATCTGCACCGAGTGTAGTGTTTTCAGCTTTTATAAACTCACCGTCAATAAAAACATCTAAAGCATCTTTTGAAAAGTCAATGGTACTGTCTTCAGTCTTCTGACAAACCATATCTAAATGACCTTGTAAAATTATTGGTTCTGAATTTTTTAAAGTATTTGTTCCGTTTTTATAAATTACCACATTGTTTGCTTCATCACAATAATATTTAAGATTGTGTTCTTTTGCAAAATCAACGCAGAATGAAGCGATTTTATCCATATCACCTGAACCGTGAGGGATTTTTGTTATTTCTTCGAAATAATAAAAAACTCTTTCAGGTTGTAAATTTTTAAGCTGAGACATTATTTTAATTCCTTTCAGGCTCGTAATTAAATACGGGCATAAGTTCTAATTTGAATTGGTTTATTCTGTGAAGATAATCTATTCTTTCTTTTGTGTTTTTATCCTCACAAATACCGGTTCTTATATATTTATCTAAAACCGCATAAGTAAAACCTAAATTGTCTTCGTCAGTTTTACCCTGAAGTCCGTCAATCGGTGTTTTTTCAGTGAATTTGTCAGGGAGTCCCAAAGCCTTGCCTACGGCTTTAACTTCTTGTACCGTTAATTTTGAAAGTGGAGAAAAATCGCCGACGCTGTCACCATAGCGGGTAGAGTAGCCAACCCAGTCTTCAGAAAGATTGCAGGTATTTGCAACTCGTCCGTTAACACTCTGACTTACTGCGTAAACACACGCCATACGAAGTCTTGGCGGAAGATTAGTTATCGCTTGTGTTGAAAGCTCAACATCATTGTTTTTAAATTCATTTAAAAATCCATCAAAAGCATCTTTAATATTTATTGTTACAGATTTTATGCCTAAAAATTCAACAAGGTTTTTTGAAACATCAATGTCAAATTGTTCGCCGTTAGGCATAAGCACACCTACAACATTTTCCTTGCCGAGAGCTTCAACTAAAAGAGCAGCAACAACAGAACTGTCTTTACCGCCGGATATTCCTAAAACACCTTTGCATCCTTTGCCGTTTTCGTTGAACCAGTTTTTTATCCATTCAACAATATCATTTTTTACTTTTTCTGCATTAAAATCCATAGTTTAACTCCTGAAAATTAAATTTACTATAACATTTTACCCGTTTGTTGTATTATTTTCAATATTATTTACAAAAAATATGTTGAAAGAATCAAAAAAAATTATTATAATATTAGCATTAAAATTATAATGGGGTTTTGTGGTATGACAATAAGTGAATCAGTAAAATCGTTAGTTTTATATCTTGAAAAAGAAGGGTTGATTTTTAAAGAAGATTCTGTATGGGCAACTAACAGAATTTTAGAAGTTTTAAACCTTTCTTCAATTGAAGAAGATGCATCTGCAAAAGAGATGGAATTGGAAGATATTTTGAGGAATATTTTAGATTATGCGTGTGAAAACGGACTTTGTGAAAATTCTGTTGTTTACAGAGATTTATTTGACACAAAAATTATGGGTGCTGTTCTTCCGAGACCATCTGAAATAATAAGAACTTTTAAAGAAAAATATTCTGTTTCTCCCGAAAAGGCAACAGAATACTATTACCATATTTCAAGAAAGAGTGACTACATAAGAGAATATCGTGTAAAAAACGATATGAAGTGGGTTACTAAAACACCTTATGGCGATATTGATATTACAATAAATCTTTCAAAACCTGAAAAAGACCCTAAGGCAATTGCTGCTGCGGCAAAAATGGAAGCGTCATCATACCCAAAATGTCTTCTTTGTAAAGAAAATGAAGGCTACAGTGGCAGAGTGAATCACCCCGCAAGACAAAACCACAGAGTTATTCCTGTTACATTAGATGGTGATAGTTACTTTTTACAGTATTCACCTTATGTTTATTATAACGAGCATTGCATTGTGTTTGATGGCAACCACGTGCCAATGAAAATAAGCGAAAAAGGTTTCAGAAGACTTTTCTCATTTGTAGAACAATTCAAGCATTATTTTATAGGTTCAAATTCAGATTTACCTATTTCCGGTGGTTCAATTTTAACTCACGAGCATTTTCAGGGTGGTAACTATACATTTGCGATGGCTCGCGCAGAGATTGAAACAGAACTTAAGTTCACAGGTTTTGATGATATAAAAGCGGGTATTGTAAAATGGCCTATGTCTGTTATAAGACTTGTTGGTGATGATACTGACAGGATTTGCACACTTGCAGGTAAAATTCTTGCGTGTTGGCGCAATTACAGCGATAGTGAAGCATTTATTATTGCAAAAACTGAAGACGGTGTACCACACAACACTATTACACCAATTACCCGTTACAGAAATGGTAAATATGAAATAGATTTAGTTTTAAGAAATAATATTACAACCGAAGAATTTCCTGACGGGTTTTACCATCCGCATCCTGAATTCCATAACATTAAAAAAGAAAATATCGGTCTTATTGAGGTTATGGGCCTTGCAGTTTTACCTGCTCGTCTTAAAACAGAGATGCAAGATTTAAAAGCCGCAATTCTTAATGGTGAAAATATAAGAGAAAAAGAGAATATTTCTAAACACGCTGACTGGGCAGAAAGATATATTTTGTCACACAATGTAACAGAAGAAAACTGTGACGAAATTGTTAGAGATGCCATAGGTACAACATTTATTCAGATTTTAGAACAATGTGGAGTGTTTGAAAGAAACGATCAGGGCAAAGCGCAGTTTGTAAAATTTGCAGAAACTGTTAATAAGGGCGAGAACTAAAGGGTTCTCGCCGACTCAATTTATTTCAAGGGGTGTAGTTCTTGAAGAAACGACAAAAGAATTTAACAAAACCGGCAAAATTACCGTTGTTAATATTATTTATAATCTGTTTTTTATTTATAGGATTACTGCAAAGTGAAAGAGTTGTTCCGATTTATGAACAATTAGGTCAGATGGCAGTATTTTTGATGTGTTTTTATTTATTTATAATTTTCTTTGATTTTGTAAGCGTATTACTTAATAAAGTAAGTGAATCCAAAAAAGAAGACAACAATGAAGAAATAACAGATGGACAGACGGTAATCGAAGAAAAGAAAAAATTAAAGAAATTTACTGATTTACTGAAATTAAAAAAGAAAAACGAAAAAAATATTGAAAAGAAACTTAAATTCAAGAAAATTGCACTTATTGTAACAGAAGTGCTTTATGTTTTAATTCAGATATTCTTTATAATGAATATGGCGTTGAGTTCATTTTCTCTGAATTTACAAATTCTCAGTAAACAGGAACATGAATATACTTTTGGCAATATTGGTGTGCTTTTGGTAGTAGCAATGTGTCTTTTGGTTTACAGAAGTTTCATTTTACAGAAATCTGAAAGAAAAGCAAGTAAAACTGTTTCTACTATATTTTTCGTAATTGGCGGTATGGCAATTGCTTACATAGGAATAGCAGTTTTAAATATCATACTTGAAATGGATTTTTGTAATGTTGCGTTCTGGTTCTACAGAATTTGTTCGATTTATTTAGCATTAGTCTTACTTATAGACCTTTTTATTTCTGTTATTAAAAAGGAAACATTAAAAAGTTTTAATTATGAGTTTTATTTACCAAAATTAAATTTACGGAAAAAAGGCGAAAATGGTACTAAAAAGAGTATTTTAGATACATTAGAAGAACATACGGGGATTTCGATTAAATCTCTTTGGAGTTTAAGATACGTCGGAGAAATATTACCGGCGGCAATACTTGCAATTATTGCAGTATTATTTGTTTCAACTTGTATTTATAAAGTTGAACCTTATGAACAGGCAGCGGTTTATCGTTTCGGTTCATTAGAAGAAAGTTCAATAAAAAGCGAGGGTCTTCATTTTAAATTACCGTGGCCGATTGAAAAGGCGGAGATTTATGAAGTTAAGCGTGTGCAGAATATGACCATTGGTTACGAATCTAACGACACACTGGATAATATGTGGACTGAATCTCACTCGGTAGAGGAATATAAACTTCTTACAGGAAACGGAAATGAACTTGTTTCCGTAAATATAAAACTTGTCTATAAAATAGATGATTTATACACTTATTTAACAAAGAGTGCTTCACCGGAATCATTGTTAAGTTCAAAAGCGTATGAATTTATGATGAATAAAACAAATTCGACAAATTTAGACACTATTTTAAGTGTTGACAGAATCGGGCTTTCAAAAGAACTCTTAAAAGCACTCAATGGTTACACAAAAGAAAATGCTGTGGGCCTTAAAGTTGAAGAAGTAATTGTTGAAAGTATTCATCCGCCGGTTGAACTTTCAGATGTTTATCAGTCAGTTGTCAGTGCAGATGTTAAAAAGACAACTGCAATTACAAATGCCGAGTCTGAAGCACAGTCGCTTATTTTAGATGCAGAAAAAGATGCAAAAACAGTTGTAATTAAAGCAAAAGAAAATCAGACAACAAAAGTGGCAGATGCAACAAACGAAATGGAAGTTTACAAAAACAAGG
>JAFSBS010000192.1 GCA_017437165.1 Clostridia bacterium | reverse complement strand
TATCAAAATCATTTACGAATACTTTATTTTTTTCGCTATATAGATACTTTTTTGAAGCGCAACGAACTTCTGAAATAAAAGAAGAATATTTTTCAAAATCTTCATCACCGATTGCCTTAAGCAATTCTGCAAAACGCTCAAGTGTATAAAGGTACACACCTTGTAAAGAAACAAGACATTCGAGACCCGGACACCAATCAATAAAAGCATACCAACCACTCTGCTTTGTTGTAATCAGATTTTCGTCAAGAGTTGTTCTGAAACTTTCAAGTTGTGATTTACAAATCCCCAAAAGATCATTTACAACATCAAAATCACCTGTATGCTCATAATAATCGCATACACTTACAACATATAAAAGTGCATAATCCTCAATATATGTTGCACCTGAATGGTAGTATGGGGTTTCATAAACAAATGATGGTAAGAACCCAAGATTATTACATTTACCGGCAGCAAAAAGATACAAACATCTTTTTACAATTTCAAGGTTGTTAAATGTATAATAATTGGCAAGAGCTTCAAGGCGAAGGTCCCCAATCCAAAGACGACGATCACGCTTTGGTCCGTCCTCGAAGAATGTTTGCATACATTCTCTGAGAGTATTGGTTGCAACATTGTCGATTTTCTTTAATAAATCATCCGTCGTGTTTATAGTTTTCAGCACAGATACATCTGCACTTGTAGAAGCACAAAAACTAAAATCAAAAAGTCGTATTGGTCGGGGTGTTCTATCCACTGTTATTTTTATGTATCTGCAAGCATATCTTCTGGGCATTATTATTTTTTGTGGAAAATCTATATTGATTATTTCCTCCTGCAACCATGTTTTTGAGAGTATGCCGTCATATTGAGAAAAATCGTCATTGATTTCCCTCATATCTTCACCGAATTTTATATTCAGACGAACAGGAGCATCAACAAAAACCTCCTCTTTGTCAAAACTAAATGAAAAATGCCCCACAGCGTGTTCTCCAAGGTCAAGCAGAACATAATCACCATCTGAACCGGTAAATCCGGTTATATCAGGAATAATGTTTCTATAATGAAGTTCAGGAAAATTCTCCTTTGCCTTTTCCAAAAAATACTTTTCATCTTTCATTGAATATATCTCTCTTTATAATCTTTTCAAACCATATTATATACTTCTTTTAAGCTAAAATCAATAAAAACCCATTTGTATAGATTTGATAATTGAAACCTTTCCGATAATATGATATCATATTGTCGAAAATTTTTATTCAGGAGTAAGTTATGGATTATATTAAATATGTAAACATTAAACAAGGGTCGCAATCTGTTCACAGATTTTCCCAAGGAAATACATTACCTCTCGTTCAGAAACCCTTTGGTTTTGCTGCATTCAGTTTGCAAACAGATACTTCAAGAGGCAGTTGGTATTACCATCCTCTTGACCGTTCAGTTGAGGGTATTCGTCTCACCCGTCAACCAAGTCCGTGGATTAGCGACCATTCTGTGATTTTGAACTTACACCGACTGAATATGGTGCTTGTGTAAAACTAAGTTTTAAGAAAGATTTTGATCGTTATATTTCTATTTTGCCTGTAAAATACAATTGCGAATATGAATATGACAAAGAAAACAACCGTCTTTACTGTTGGACCGACTGTAATCGCAGTAAAAATAGTCACGACAAGGGTACACTCAAAGGTTATTATGTTTTTCAGTTTGATGGAGACTCTGTTGATACAGATAAAATTCTCATAGGTAACAAAGATACTACAAAAACAGAGCATGATCTTAATACAAAAGGCGAAGGCACCGGTATTCATATTGCTCTCAAGAAAAAAGATGTCACTTTTACCGTTGCTACATCTTTCATAAGTTATGAACAGGCATTAAGAAATCTTGAACACGATTCTGTTTACATCAATTTTGATGAACTAAAAAACGAAAAAGAGCGTATATGGAATGATTATCTTTCAAAAATTGAGATAGACGCAGATGAAGATACAATGAAAACATTTTACAGTTGTATGTACCGCACATTCCTCTACCCTCACAAAGCATACGAACCCGATGAAAACGGAAAACCGATACACTACTCACCAAGTGCTGACAAGGTAATTCCGGGCGTTAGATATACTGACAATGGTTTCTGGGATACATACCGTACAAACTACCCGTTCTATTCAATAGTAGCAAAAGATATTTTACCAGAAATTATAGAAGGATATATTCAGGATTATATAGATGGTGGCTGGCTCCCTCGCTGGACCGCAGGTGATGCGCAGAACTGTATGCCAAGTACTGCAATTGATGCTGTTATTGCAGATGTTGCAACAAGAAATCTTATCACGAAAGATTTACTCGAGATTGCATTCAAAGGAATGGAACACCACGCAAACAAATCTTCAACTGTACCTGCTTACGGCAGAGAAGGTTGCGAAGAATATCTCGAACTCGGTTTCGTACCTTTCGATAAATTTTCAGAAAGCGTAAACCTTACTCTTGATGCGGCATATTTTGATAATTGTCTTGCAACTGTTGCGGGTATTCTCGGTTACACTGACAAAAAACAGAAATATCTTGAACGCTCAAAAAACTACAAGAATATTTTTGATAGTGAAACAGGTTTTATGAGACCAAAAGATTCTTATGGTAACTTCAAACCTGACTTCGACCCTGTAAGATGGGGTGGTGACTATACCGAAGCGGCTGCATGGCAGACAAGTTTTGCAGTTCAACACGACATTGAAGGTCTTGCAGAATTGTATGGTGGTAAAGATGAACTTATAAAAAAACTTGATAAACTTTTCAGTACACCCGCAGATTACAGAGTTGGTGGTTACAACTACGAAATTCACGAAATGACAGAAATGGCTGTTTGTGATTGGGGTCAATGTGCAATTTCAAATCAACCGAGTTTCCATATTCCATTTATTTACACATACCTCGGAAAACCTGAAAAAACCGAATACTGGCTCAAGAAAATTTGTAAGGAAGGTTTCTCGTGGAAAGATGACGGTTTCCCCGGTGATGAAGATAACGGCTCAATGGCGGCGTGGTATATTTTCAGTTGCCTTGGCATTTACCCTATAACACCCGGCAACCC
>JAFSBS010000023.1 GCA_017437165.1 Clostridia bacterium | reverse complement strand
GAGATTTTAGATGAATTGTATTAGGGGTTAGGGGTTAGGGGTTAGGAATTAGGAATTAGGAATTAGATATTAGATATTAGATATTAGATGTTAGGTATTTAATTCCGAATTATAATTGCCAACGAAGTTCCGAACATCTTCACTATTCACTCTTACATCTTCACTAAAAAAACAGCACTCCAGAAAGAGTGCTGTTTTTTATCAATATTTATCATTAAACAAATCAAAGTCTTCTATTACGGGTTCTTCTACCGCAAAACTGAGAGTTTTTGAAGCTGATGTTTCAACGTTTTTAAGTTTAAATGCACCAACAACTTGTTTGAGCATTTGTGCCTGACCTGAAAGTTCTTCTGATGCAGAGGCACTTTGTTCACTCGTTGCAGAGTTTGTCTGAACTACTGCAGAGATTTGCTCAATACCGCCTTTAAGCTGTGTAACTGCTGTTGCCTGTTCTTCTGATGCGGTTGCAATTTCATCGATTTGAGAAGTTACAGAATTAACTTTCTCAACAACTTCTAAAAGTGCGTTTGCGGTTTCATCTGCAATTTTTGTACCGTTATCAATCGCACTTATAGCATTTTCAATAAGTGCAGTTGTATTTTTTGCTGCCTCTGCAGATTTACCCGCAAGGTTTCTTACTTCATCTGCAACAACTGCGAATCCCTTACCGGCTGACCCCGCTCTTGCTGCTTCAACTGCTGCGTTAAGAGCAAGAATATTTGTCTGGAATGCAATATCGTCAATTGTTTTAATAATTTTACTGATTTCATTAGATGTATTTGTAATGTCATTCATAGCAAGAACCATCTCTTGCATTTTTGCATTACTGTCATTTATTCCATCAGAAGCAATATTTGCCTGTTCAGTTGCTTCAACTGCATTTTTAGCATTCATATTGATATGTTCAGAAATTTCTACAATAGTAGCAGAAAGTTGCTGTACACTACTTGCTTGTTGTGTCGCACCCTGTGAAAGTGCCTGAGCACCGCTTGCAACCTGGTCTGAGCCATTTGCAACCTGGTCTGAACCCTGATAAATCTGATACATTGTATCCGTTAAATCAACAACAATTTTATTAAGTGCATCAAGAAGCGGTTTGAAATCGCCCTTGTAAGCATTTTCGTTTTGTGTTTCAACGTCAAAATTACCTTGAGCAATTTCGCTTAATAAATAACTCTGATCGCCTATGATAGTATTAAAATCATCAACTATACCCTTTGTTGCATTTGCTAAAACACGGGTTTCATCATCATATTTTGTAACACTTAAAACTTCAGATGTTAAATCGCCCTGCCCTAATTTATTAAGTCTTTCAGCACACGCTTTAACAGGTTTTGCAATATCTACCGCCAACTTATAACCCATAAGGTTTGACGCAATTACTGCGAGAGTAATAAATGTCATTATAAATATAATAATAGACTTTGCTTGTCTTTCCATAGCAGCGTGACCTGCATCACCTGCTGAGACTTTTAATTCCATAATGCCATTTAAAGCTTCGTCAATTTTATCGTACTCAACATCAAGTTCATCAATAAATCTGCCCTGAAGCTCTGCAATTACTTCCGGTGTAGCACCTTTTTTGTCACGTTCTGCCATAATATCTTCAGCAATTTTTCCGTAAGTTTCAAAAGCATTAACAGCTTGTTCGTAAAGTGCTAACTCTTCTTTTGATTGCAAAGTAGTCTTTACAAGTTCAAAATTAGTATTGAATGACTCCTGATACATAGAAAGTTGTGAACGACAAAACTCACGACGGTCTTCATCATAATAAGAAACATAGTCGTGTATGTACTCATCAACCAAGCAGAAATCCTGAATAGCTCTACCACAATCGCCTTGTGCAAAACCATAGTTGGTAATGAGTTTTCCATACTCGGTATTGCTTTTGCTCATAAAGAATGAAGCTGCTATACCACCGATAATACAGAAAACACCAACAATAATAAATGAGAACACCACTCTGCCTTTAATAGACTGAATTTTTTTAGCCATTTTCTTTTACCCCAATTTTCTTCAAATTTCGCTTCTTTGAAAAAAATCTTCACACCAAAATCCATGCCCGGGGTTGCACAGACCAACACTGAATATTATACAATTTTTATATTTCGTGGTCAATATTTCAGATTATTTTTCTTTTTGTGCAAAAAGACGATTTTTTCTTCTGTTTTTATACAAAACGACAAAGTGTCACCTTTTTTATTAAACAACATAGTATGTACAAGATGGTAATTAAACAAAAAAGGAGATTTTTGATGAATAACTATACTAATGCTTTTAATCCACTTTTCAAACCATCTTGTCCAAAAACCGCATTACCTATTGACTTAGTAGTTACTATGGCTTATGTGCCATATCAGACAGATATGAATGTATATTGTCCCGAAGTAGCTTTACAAAACGGTACACTTTTTCCATCTTTAGACAAACCGTTCTTTGGAGGTAAATGCAGATGAATGAAAGAAACAAATTATTGCAAAAACTTTCAGCCGCACAATTCGCGGTGTGGGAGCTTCATTTGTACCTCGACACACATCCTTGCGACCAGAATGCAGTTACACTTTGTAAAAAGCATGAAGCGGAAGCGAATATGTTGCGTCAGGAATATACAGAAAAATACGGCGCACTTAAAGCAGAGTGCTGTAATACTACGGAATGGCTTAGCGACCCTTGGCCATGGGATTTTACAGGAGGGAACTGCTGATTTAT
>JAFSBS010000191.1 GCA_017437165.1 Clostridia bacterium | reverse complement strand
GTTCAATTACTTCATAATGGGTAATTGCTTCCCTTGAATTTTTTGTTGTAACTGTCTGTTTTTTTCTGTCAACCGGATGCCTTCCTATAGGAAGAGTTATTGTGCCTTTGTCATCTTTTATATTACCGACTATAACTGTACGGTACTCGCGTTTAAATGAGTGTTCTTTTATCTGCTCTGCCAAACCTATGTGTGCCACATCAGTTTTTGCAACAACTAAAAGTCCACTAGTATCTTTATCTATTCTATGTACAATACCGGGTCTGATAACTCCATTTATTCCCGAAAGTGAATCACCACAATGATAAAGCAACGCATTAACGAGTGTTTTGTCATAATTACCTGCCGCCGGATGAACAACCATTCCTTTAGGTTTATTTACAACAAGTAAAAATTCATCTTCATACGGAATTTCAAGCGGGATATTCTGTGGCTCTAAAGAAAGCGTTTTAGGGTCAGGTATTTCAACACTTAACACATCACCCGACTTTATACTTTCACTTTTTTTAGCAATTTTTCCATTGAGTAAAATCTTTTTTTCATCAAGAAGATTTTGTACTGAACTTCTTGACAAGTCACTGTACAGAACTGAAACCGCTTTATCAATTCTGAAACCCTGTACTTCTTCGGTGGCAATAAGTTCAATCTGCTTCATTTATTTCCACCGTTTCTTCCTTTAAAAATTCATTTTCATTTACAGATTTTGAATTTTTGCTGTCTTTAATTATATCCACTATAAGATATATCATTAAAACAAATGCACCAACTGTAATAAGACAATCTGCAAAATTGAAAACTGCAAAATTTATAAATGTTGGCTCTATATAGTCAACTACATAATGGAGTCTGATTCTGTCAATTATATTACCAATGCCACCTGCTATCATCAAAAGAAGTGTAAAGGTAACTAACCGAGATTTATTCTTTTGTGATACAAGGAAGTAAACCGTAACACCTAAAAGAATAATTGAAATAACAGTAAGAAGCGCCGTATGTGTTGAAAATGAACCAAAAACTGCTCCTGTATTTTCAACATAACGAAAACGGATAAAACCTTCGATAAACTCAACAACGCCCACCGGTTTTAAATATTCAATTACAAAATATTTAATTATCTGGTCTATACCAACGAGTGTAAGAACAAAGATAATACTTAATATAATTGACATTTTTTACTCCTATCTTCTTCTAAAAAATCCTCTTCTTGGTGATTCATCAGATTCATCATCATCTTCTTCTGCAACCGGAGTTTGATTTGGTTCTTCATCACTTTCAGATGCTAAAAAATCAAGATAAGAAGAGTCAACCGTTACTCTGTTTCCGGGTCTTTTTTTTGCACCGGGATTTGGTTGAACAGATGAAAACGAAAACGAACCAACATCTTCTTCTCTTTCAATACCATCAAAATCATCAACAAACTCTAAACTGTCTGCTTCATCAAAGAAACTTAAAGGAAGATCCGTTTTAACAACCAACTCACCATCTTGTGTGAGCATTTCTTCATCAACTTCTATTAAGTCATCTCTGTTTTCACTTGAAAAATATTCTAAAGCTGCTTTTCTTTCATCTTCTTCACTCTGTTCTTTTAAGATTTTTATATCTTCTGCCTCTGAAAAATCAGTTGCAGAAAGAACATCTGAATCCAACATATTTATTTCAATTTTTTCTTCTACTAAATCTTCAACTTCTGTTTCTACATCAGAAGAAATTTCAAAAACATCCTCATTGTTATTAAAAGTTACAGAATTTATCGCATCTTGT
>JAFSBS010000190.1 GCA_017437165.1 Clostridia bacterium | reverse complement strand
GGTACAGAAGTTCTTTCACACTTCTCTCCTTGTGAAGATGCAAACCGTGATGAGAGAAAAGATTACCAGACAACTTACAATGCATATTTAAGACCGGGTTATATAATTGGTGGTAACAAAAGATATAGTCAGAAAGATTTAGGCAGAGATTATCTTTGTACATTCGGTTACGGCGATGGTGGCGGTGGACCTACTGTTGATATGCTTGAACACGGTAAAAGAATGAGTAAAGGTATAGAGGGTTGCCCTAATGTAAAAATTGCACCTTCACTCGATTTCTTCCGCCATTTAGAAAATCAGGTTAAAGGTAATAAGTATCTTCCATCATGGTCAGGTGAATTGTACCTCGAATTGCACCGTGGTACTTTAACCAGTCAGGCAAGAAATAAAAAATATAACCGTAAAACAGAATGTCTTTTCCACGATGTTGAAACTCTTTCTGCAATAGCAAAGAAAGAAACAGGTTTAACATATCCTAAAGAAAGAATTTTAGAAAACTGGAAACTTATTCTTCTTAATCAGTTCCACGATATTCTTCCGGGTTCTTCAATTAAAGAAGTTTATGAGGATAGTAAAGAGCAGTATGAAAGCGTTTTAGCAGAAGGTACAGAAATGACTGCTAACGCAGAGGCATCTCTTATTTCGGAAATAAATCTTGATAATGACAGTTTAGTTGTATTCAATACAACAGGCTTTAGCAGAAAAGATGCAATTGTAAGTGATATTCCTGTTGAAGCTGATTTCAGACTCTTTGATGGTGAAACAGAAATCGCTTACCAGAAAACTTACGATGGTAAAATTGTATTTGTTGCTGAAATTCCTGCAAAAGGTTACAAAGCATTTGCAATTAAAGCAGGTACACCATCATTCAGTGCAATTACTGCGAAAGAAAATAGCGTTGAAACAAAATATTTTGCAGTAGAATTCACAGACGGTGATATTACAAAACTTGTTCATAAAGAAACCGGCAGAGATGTTGCAAATGGTAATGCACTCGGTAAAGTCCGTGCTTTCCAGGACAGACCTTTTAACCACGAAGCGTGGGATATTAAGCCATACTTCCAGGAGAAAGAATTTGATTTTGAATTTATTGGTGCTGAAATTGTTGAACAAGGTGCAGTAAGAGTTGTTTATAAGGTTGACAAGAAATTCAGAAAATCTGTTGTAAGTGAATATTACAATATTTACTCTGACCTTCAGAGAATTGATGTTGATTACAAAACGGATTGGAAAGAAACACACGTTGTATTAAAAGCAGATTATCCTGTAGATGTAAATACAACAAAAGCAACATTTGACATTCAGTTCGGTAATATTGAGCGTTCAACAACAGAAAATACAAAAGTAGAATTTGCCCAGTTTGAAACTTCAATGCACAAGTGGGTTGACCTTTCAGACAATGGTTTTGGTTTATCTGTTATCAACGATTGTAAATATGGTTGTACTGTAAAGAATGGTCATATTATGGCAACTCTTTTAAGATGTCAGACAAGACCTAATACTATTCAGGACAGAGAATATCACGAATTTACATTGTCAATTTATCCGCACGCAAACAACGTTGCTTCTTCGGATGTTGTTAAGGAAGCGTTCAATGTAAACTACCCTGCGTATGCAGTATTTGCAAAGGCAAATAGCGGTAAATTACCATCAGTTTATTCATTTGTACGTGCCGATAAAGATAATATTGTTATTGAAACAATTAAAGATGCAGAAGATGGTAATGGTATTATTGTCCGTGCCTATGAAACATGGAACAGCAAGACCAAAACAACACTTACTTTCTCTGATGAAATTAAAAATGCTACTGAATGTAATCTTATTGAAGATGGTGCAGATGAAGTTAAATTTAGTGGTAAAACATTAGAAACAGAATTTAACCCATTTGAAATAAAGACTTTCAGAATCAACTTTTAAGGAAAATTTATAATGGGTTACAGTTTTTTTGCAATGCTTTCGAGAATGAAATACATTGACCGTTGGGCGTTAATGAGAAATACTGAAAGCGAAAATTTAGATAGTCATTCAAAAGAAGTTGCAGTAATTGCTCATGCACTTGCAGTTATCGGTAATGTAAGATTAGGTAAAAATTACAATGCTGACAGAGCTGCAGTTTTAGGGCTTTATCACGATGCACACGAAATTATAACAGGTGATATGCCAACACCTGTAAAGTATCAGAATGAGAAAATTTTAGGTGCTTTTAAAGAGATAGAAGATTGTGCAACTGAAAGACTTGTTTCAATGTTGCCTGACGATTTGAAAACTGAATTTATGAGTGCTTTAACGGGTGAAAATGATGTAGAATTGTTACCACTCGTTAAAGCCGCAGATAAATTAAGTGCGTTAATCAAATGCATTGATGAACGAAAAGCGGGTAATAGTGAATTTAAAAAGGCAGAGAAATCTACAAAGAAAAAAATTCTTGAATTAAACATAGAAGAAGCAAATATTTTCTTGGAAGAATTCATTCCGGCGTATGAATTGACGCTTGATCAGCTTTGAGAAAAAACACCACACTTAAACAAGGTGTGGTGTTTTTTGAATTGAAAATTGAAAATTAAAAGTTGAAAATTAAGGGGCCAAGCCGATTATAATTATATATAAAGTAAATTTATTCTATCATTTCAAGCAGGATTTAGTATCAACTAAAAATGATAGGATAATTTTCGTTTGATTCAATTTATAAATGCCAACGCAGTTCCGGAATTTTCAATTTTCCATTTTCAACTTTCAATTTGTAAAAAACTTCTTGACAAAGAAGTTTTTTTATATTATACTCAAACTGTAATAGATGTGATATCACAGTTGTATCACAGTTAAATGAATCTAAAATGGGAGGTGTTAAGTTATGATTATTATTAACCCGAGAAGCCGTACTCCGATATTTGAACAGATAAAAGAGCAAATAATCAATAAAATCAATCTCGGGGAGTTAAAGCCTGATGATAAGCTACCGTCTATAAGACAATTAGCGTCAGACTTAAATCTTAATGTAAACACAGTAAAAAGGGCATTTCAGGAGCTTGAAACAGAACGTGTAACATATTCTGTTGCAGGTAAGGGCGTTTTCGTAAGTGAAAAAGCAATTAAAAATGAGCTTGTAATTGAAAACGCGGAAAATGAATTGAAACGAGTCCTTTCTTCATCGAAAGCAAGGGGAGTTTCTTTAGAACAGGTTATAAATATAGCCAAAAAAATTTATGAGATGGGTGAAAATAATGATTAAAATAAATTCGGTTACTAAAAAATATGATGATTTTACCTCAGTTGAAAATATCAATATTGAAATACAAGATACTTCGGTTTTTGCACTCACAGGTTTTAATGGTAGTGGTAAAACAACTTTACTTAATATCTGTGCAGGTGTTGTAAAGGCTACAAGCGGTGAAGTTTTACTTGATGGCAGTGACGCGTTTGATAATGATAAAGAAAGAAAAAATCTTTTTTACATTTCAGATAATATGTTTTTTCCACCGACATCAACAATAAAAAGCGGTGCAAAGTATTACGGTAATTTTTACGAAAATTTCAGTTACGATATTTTTAATGCAATTCTCGGTATATTTGGTTTAGATGAAAAACTCACAATTAAAAGCCTTTCAAAGGGTATGAAAAAACAAGTTCAGTTAGCAATTGGCTTTGCCGCTAAACCAAAATATCTTTTAATTGACGAAACATTTGATGGACTTGACCCGCATAAAAAAGAATTACTTAAAAAACTTATTTTAGAGTACATAAATGAAACAAATGCTTCAATTATAATTGCATCACACAATTTACAAGAAGTTTCTGATATTTGTGACCATGTTGCAATACTTAACGGAAAAAATGTAATTCTCAACTGTGCAATTGAAGATGTCAGCGAAAAATTCAGAAAAGTTTTGGTTACATTTAAAAATGAAGTTACTGAAAATGATTTGGCGCATATCAACTACCACAGAATAAAGTTAAGCGGTAAAACTGCTATGATGACTATTTGCGGTAATGTTGAAAACGAAATTGAAAAGCTCAAAAGTATGGGCGTTGAGTCAATAGAAAACGAAAGACTCACACTTGAAGAAGTATTTATTGAAGAAACGGAGGCGGCAAGTGAAAATGAAAAAATCAAATCTATCTTCAAAAAATAGAAACTTCGATTTAGCAAGTTTTATGAACGGTAACGGAAAAATTTACCTAATATTGATTGTTGCGGCTATAGCACTCTTTTTATCTGTTGTAGGTTTTGATACATTGGATGACCTGAAATACAATTATGAAGTCTATAATATGAGAAATTATGGTTATTCTTTCACTAATTGCTTTTCAATGGAATATTCGTTCATACTTGTGGTTTCATCACTTTTGGGCATTGTTTCTTTTGATTTTCTTACAAATAAACAACATGGTATAACAATGCTTTCTTTACCTTTGAAACGCAGTAAAATCTTTAACCAAAAGGTTGTTTTACCGATTTCTGTTTTATCTGTTATAGTTATTGCAGTTAAAGTGATAATGATATATTGGAATATTAAAATATACGGTGTGAACAGCGATTTACTTATACAAGGTATAACAGATATTTTTGTTTGTTTGAAATATGTATTTTTAGGTTTTACTGCATTTTGTGTAAGTTCAGTTGCTTGTGGTAAAAAGTTAGAAGTAGTTTTTGGTGGTGCTGCCTTAATAGGTATTATGCCGACAGTTTACAG
>JAFSBS010000189.1 GCA_017437165.1 Clostridia bacterium | reverse complement strand
GAAACTCAATATTAAACCGAGCATATTACGGTATAAGATTACTTTCAACAAAAGATGGCAGATTTACAAACGGTATTTATGGATTTTTGAATATTTTTCTTTCATTACTTTCAAACTATGAACCCGATTCAGTTGCAATAGCGTTTGATTTAAAGGCACCGACTTTCCGTCATAAAATGTATTCTGAATACAAAGCGGGCAGAAAACCTGCACCAAGAGAGTTGGTTGAGCAGTTTGCACCATTGAAAGAATTGCTTACTGTTTTAGGTTACACAGTAGTTGAAAAAGAAGGCTATGAAGCAGATGATATTTTGGGTACACTTTCTGCTTCTTGTAAAGAAGATGATTTTTGTTATATTGCAACAGGTGACCGTGATTCTTTGCAGTTAGTAAAAGAAAATGTAAATGTTGTTTTAGCATCAACTAAAGCAGGTCAGCCTGTTTCAACTGTTTACGATATAGAGAAAATCAAAGAAGAATATCTTGTTACACCAAAACAACTTATTGATATCAAAGCAATTCAGGGCGATTCATCTGATAATATACCGGGTGTTGCCGGTATTGGCCCTAAAGGTGCAATTGAGTTGATAAGTAAGTTTCAATCTATTGAAAATATTTATGAAAATTTAGAAACACTTGATATTAAAGCGGGTACAAAATCAAAACTTGAAACATCAAAAGAAAGTGCATTTTTAAGTAAAGAGTTAGGTACTATCTGTTTAGAAGCACCTGTAAGTACAAATTTAGAAGAATATAAAATAAAAGCACCCGATAAAGAAAAAGCAAAAAGACTGTTTGCTTCTTTAGAGATGTTCAAACATATAAAAAGATTTAATCTGGATGAAGAATCAGATGATACATCTGTGTCAGAAAACCCTTCAAAAGAAATTGAGGTTTATCCGGTAGATGATTATTCATTGTTACTTGATGAATTGAAAAATGCAGGCAAAGCATATTTTGTTACAAAATACAACGACGGTGGAATCGAATATATTTTCTTTAAAACAGGTAAAGGTGTTGCAGTAGTCCCCGGACTTGACTTTATGTTTATGTCATTTGCAAAGGACTTTTTACGGGATGAAAATATAGAAAAATATACCGATAATGCAAAGCACTTGTTTGCGTTTTGCGAAGTGAATGGTTTTAGTGCCGAAAATATAAAATTAGACACGTCATTGGCGGGGTATCTTCTTAATCCGAATTCATCAGATTATAGTGTTTCTGCTTTGAGTGAAGTTTATGGACTTGAAAAAGTAAAAGTTAATGCAAATGATGATATTATTTCTGTTTACGAAGATGAAAAAGAGTTCATTAAAAGTGCGGCGGTAATTGAATCACTTTCATTAAAACTTATGAGTGCAATTACCGAAAATAATCAGGAAAAATTACTTTACGAAATAGAAATTCCTCTTTCACAAGTTTTGGCATCAATGGAACGAGAAGGCTTTTCTGTTGATAAAGATGGCATTATTTCTTATGGTGAAAAATTAGCAGATATTATTGAAGTTAAATTAAGTAATATTTATGCTCTTGCAGGTTGCGAATTCAATGTTAATTCACCAAAACAATTGGGTGAAGTACTTTTTTCAGAAGATAAACTCAATTTACCACATCAGAAAAAAACAAAAAGTGGTTATTCCACAAATGCAGAAGTTCTTGAGTTTTTAAAAGATAAACACCCTATAATTCCGGAAATTTTGGAGTATAGAACACTTGCGAAATTAAAGTCAACCTACTGCGACTCG
>JAFSBS010000188.1 GCA_017437165.1 Clostridia bacterium | reverse complement strand
AGTTGTGAAAGTCTGTCTTTATGACTTGTACTTCTTCCCTTAAGTCTTTCAATTTCTTCATTCTTTGCTTCAATTTCTTTTTCATTTGTAGCAATTAAAAGATTGGTGTCTGCCGCTTTAGCAGTGAGTTCTTCTCTCTTTTGCTGAAGGTTTTCTCTGTCACCTGTAAGAACAGATAGCTTGTTTTCAATTTCAGAAAGTTCTTTCTGGAGTGAAACAAGTTCTTTTTCTGCAGAAGAAGCATTTTCTTTAATATCAGTAATTCTCTTCTTGAGATTTTCTTTTTCTTCTTCTGCTTCATTCTTCTGGGCAAGAATTGTTTCATATTGACCTTTTTTGAGTGCAAGAACACCTTCCAATCTGATTTTCTCCTCACCTGTAAAAGCAATCTCTGCTTTACAGCCTTCAAGTTCTGCGGAAAGAGAAGAATAGTTTTCCTGTTGCTCTGAAACTTCTTTCACTGCGATATCTAATTTTTCCTGAATATCGTTACACTCTTTAGTAAGTTTTTCAATTTCATTCGCACGACTTAAAATACCCGCATTTTGAAGACGCGCACCACCGGTCATTGAACCGCCTGCATTAACAACCTGACCGTCAAGTGTAACAACCTTGAATTTATAAGAATATTTCTTTGCAATTTCAACTGCAGCATCAAGGTCTTCACTTACAACAGTTCTGCCCAAAAGTGAAACAATTACACTTTTATATTTACTGTCACACTCAACCAATTCTGAAGCAAGATTTATATATCCATAGCAATCATCAAGACCTTTTTCCTGAAGCAGATTTCCTTTAACAGAAGTAAGTGGTAAAAATGTTGCACGACCTGCCTTACTCTCTTTAAGGAAGTTAATTGCTTTTTTTGCATCATTTTCAGTATCGGTAATAATATTCTGAATTGTAGCACCTAAAGCAGTTTCTATTGCTAAAGCATATTTATCTTTAACAGTAATAATCTGTGAAACAGGAGCGTGAATACCCTTTAAAACATTGTGTTTCACTTCACGCATAACTGCTTTGACACTACCCTGGTACCCCTCCATATTTTTTTCTAAATCTGAAAGCATAGCAACTCTCGAATTTTTAATATGAAGTTCATTTCTTAATGAATTCTCTTTTTCTTTTAAAGAGTTTAATTTTTCTAGACTCTTTTCGGCTAATAATTCAATACCGGAAAGTGAATTGTTTAAGTCATTATTTTTTTCAACAACTGCGTCAAGTTCTTCTTGTGCTTTATTCTTTTCATTTTCCAATTCATCTAAAATTGGTTGTCTTGATTTTTCATTTTCTACAATAGCAGAAATTCTGTTTTCGATTTCTTCAATAGATGAAGTCGCAGTTGAAGTAAGAACACGCTTGTCTGCAATAAGAAGCGAAAGTTCTGACATTTTACTTGAAAGCTCAAGACTCTCTGCAGCACTTTCTGTATTTTTATTTGATATTAACTCAATTTCTTCAGAGAACTTTTCTAACTCTTCTTTTTTAGTCTTAATAGCAGACTCAAGAAGTTTAATTGCTATATTTGTAGAAGCAATCTGCTCATTTATTTCTGCTTCTGTTTCGTTCTCATTATTTTTGTCTCGTTCAATTCTTTCAATTGTTTCGTTGTTATGTAAAATACTGTTTTCGTGAACTGCCGCCTGACTTTCAATTAAAGCCGCCTGTTCTTCAAGTTGTGAAGATGCACGATAAATCTCATCTATTTCAATAGTGATTCTCTGTGTTTCAGAAATTGCGTTATCTATCTGTTTTGCAGTTTCTTCCAGCACACGACAAACATCATTGTACTGTGAATCTGCAACAGTAATTTTCTTTTCATGTTCACGAAGATTGCTCTTTGTTCTTTCAAGTGTGTGAAGACAAAGACCTATATCAAGGCTCTTTTTCTCTTCAGAATACTCAAGAAATTTTTCCGCTTTTTCTTTTTGTGCTTTTAACGGACCTACACGAGTTTCAAGTTCGGTTAAAATATCACGAAGACGAAGAAGATTTTCTTCTGCCTGGTCAAGTCGGCGCATAGCATCTGCACGGCGGTATCTGTAATGAGAAATACCTGCAGCTTCTTCAAGCATATCACGACGTTCATCACTCTTACCTGAAATAAGAGTTTCTATTTTACCCTGACTGACCATTGAGTAACCATCTCTGCCAAGACCTGTATCCATAAACAACTCGTGAATATCTTTAAGTCTTGATGGTTGTCCATTTATTTTATATTCACTTTCACCTGAACGATAATATCTTCTTGTAACGCTTACTTCATCATTATCGTTATTCAAGGCTCTGTCAGTATTATCCAATTTAAGAGTTACTTCCGCAAAACCAACTGCACGACGGGCATCAGTACCACTGAAAATAACATCTTCCATTTTTGAACCACGAAGATTTTTAGTGCTTTGCTCACCTAAAACCCAACGCATAGCATCAGAGATATTACTCTTACCACTACCGTTAGGGCCGACTACTGCAGTTATGCCTTTTCCAAATTCAAGTAAAGTCTTATCCGGAAAGGATTTAAAGCCTTGCAATTCAATCGCTTTCAAATACATTGTT
>JAFSBS010000187.1 GCA_017437165.1 Clostridia bacterium | reverse complement strand
TACCAACATAGTTTTCCATAATATCAACCCTCAACAGTTACTACCGTTATATTGTCCTTTCCACCGGCATTATTAGCCATATCTAAAAGTGTTTTTTCAGGTTCTTCTATATCCGGATTTTTTATAATATCAAACAATTCATTATCAGAAAAATATTCGTAAAGACCATCTGTACAAATCAAAATTTTCTGACCTTGGTTTATGGGGATAATTTCAACATCAACATCTACTTCAGGACTAACACCAACAGCACGTGTTATAACATTTCTGTCCGGATGAGTTCTCGCTTGTTCCGGAGTAATTCGACCTGTATCAATTAAATATTGTACAACTGAATGGTCACGCGTAATCTGACTTATTTCATCAGAGATAAAATAAGCACGACTATCACCAATATGGGCTACTGCTGCAAAACCGTTCAAAACAACTACTGCAACAACAGTAGTACCCATACCCAAATATTCCTTATTTTCTTCTGCAGTTTCAAAAACTTTGATGTTTGCAGCGGTAATTGCAGAAACCAGCAAGTTTTTAACTGATTTCATACTCATACTTTTACGGTAACCTTTTTCAATACGTTTTGAAACCTCGTTAACACAGATTTCACTCGCAACTTGGCCACCTCTTACGCCACCCATACCATCACAGACAACTGCCCAGGCACCACTATCTTTGAAAAAACCAGTTTTAAAAGCATCCTGATTCATTTCACGTACCCTACCTGTATCAGTAAAAGCCTTAATTTCCACCGCATTCACCTCGTTTCTGATATTTTTTCACGCCTTAACTGCCCACAAGAAGCATTTATATCGCTCCCCAAGGTTCTTCTTACCGTAACAGCAAGACCATTTTTTTCCAATATTGCTTTGAATTCATTTATATTATTGTCATCGCTTCTCTCGTGTCCTTTTTCCGGCACTTCATTAGCAGGAATAAGGTTCACATGACATAGAAAACCTTTCAATCTTTCTGAAAGTTCTTTTGCACATTCCGGTGTATCGTTGACACCTTTAATCATAGCATACTCAAAAGAGATACGCCTTGAAGTTTTATCTGCATAAGTTTTACACGCCTTTAGAAGTTCATCAATATTCCATTTATTATTAACAGGCATTATCTGAGACCTTATTTCATTATTGGGGGCATGTAAAGAAACAGACAAAGTAAGTTGTAAACTTAAATCTAACAAATCATATATTCTTGGAACAATACCACTTGTTGAAAGAGAAATGTGTCGCATACCAATGTTAATCCCATTCTCATCTGAAACAAGTTTTAAAAATTTAATAACATTTTCGTAATTATCAAGTGGCTCACCCATACCCATTAAAACTATTCGGGAAATTCTTACACCTAAATCACGTTGGGCCGTATAAATCTGACCTAATATTTCAGATGGTGCTAAATGTCTTTTAAATCCACCAATACCAGACGCACAGAAAGAACAACCCATTTTACAACCGACTTGTGTAGAAACACAAATGGTAAGACCGTATTTGTAATCCATAACTACACATTCAAGATATTCTTCATCGGGTAATTTGAAAAGATATTTTACTGTATTATCATACCTTGAAACTAACTTTTTTTCAATAGAACAACTAAAAATTACAAAATTGTCATTTAATTTATCTTGTAATTGTTTACTAATATTGG
>JAFSBS010000022.1 GCA_017437165.1 Clostridia bacterium | reverse complement strand
GTTGCATTTGTTTTATCTGCAATTCTTCTTTTAGTAACATTTATTATAAAAGCGATAAGAAAACCAAGAATTTTCAATGCAATTTTTGCAGTCATTTATTTTGCGGTTACTTGCGGAGGGACAGTTATTCTTAACGAAGAAAATATTAAGGCACTCGAATATAAAAAGAATATTCAGTTTGACAGAGTAAGTGCTACAGAAATGAATGTTTCAGAAGAAGAAAAAGAACTCTGTAAAAATTGGTTTGACGAAAATTTATTAAACACCATTACCAATAATCTCCCATTCACATTCAAGGTTGACGGTAAAGAATTCAGCATAAGTGATTGGACGGAAATAAATGTAACAGAAGAATATGAAAAATACCATGGTGGTAAGACCCAAAATATAATTTTCAGTAGTAAAAACAACGATATTCAGGTATCAGTTGAAGCAACTCTTTTCACAGAAAATGCAACTTGTCAATGGGTTGTTTACATAAAAAATACCGGTGCTGAAAATTCTGGTGTTATAAGTGATTTTTATGCTTTAAATTCATCATTAGGTACCGGTAAGGCAGAACTTTACTATTCAATGGGTAGCGATACTGCCGCAAGCGACTTTTCACTCATAAAAAAAGATTTATCTGCTAAAACATTTAGTTTTAGCGGTGTAGATGGTAAGCCTACAGAAAATTATCTTCCGTATTTCAATATCTTCGGTGAAGAGTTTGGTATTGTTGTGGGTATCGGTTGGACTGGTCAATGGGCATCATCGTTCAGTAATAAAAACGGTGAAACTGTTATTACTGCAAAGCAAGAAAACTTCAACGCATACTTACTTCCCGGTGAAGAAGTCCGTTCACCACTTGTTTCAGTGAGCTTTTATGAGACGTATGAGACTGACAACGCTTTAAAGGGCTTTAATATGTTCAGAGAGTGGATAATGGACTGTGTTTACCCTGAAAATGTAACAAAGAGTTCTTACACAGTAATGGAGGTTGCAGGACCAATGTCAACAAGAACTTCTGATGAGATCATTGAAGTTCTTGATGGTTTGGATAAAGAGGTATTTGAGCATACAGATGCATTCTGGATGTATGCAGGTTGGTACAGTTACAACGAAGGCTGGTACGATGGCGTTGGTAACTGGACTGTAGATAAAAACAGATATGACAATGGTATAATTGAGCTTTCAGATTATGCAAAAAATAAAGGTCTCAAACATACTCTCTGGTATGAGCCTGAAAGAGTTTTCCCGGGTACAGAGTTCTACAATGTAGGCTCACAAAATGAAGAATGGCTTATTTCTGTAGATGGTGAAGAAAACCTTATGTGGAATCTTGCAGACGAGGAGGCTTTCAAATATTACGCTGATTACATTTTAGCGTCCCTTAAAGAGAATGGCGTTACAATTTACCGTCAGGACTTTAACTTTGCTCCACTTAAATATTGGCAGAAAGCTGATAGTGAATATTATGATGGCAGAACAGGTATCTGCGAAAACCACTATGTTACAAACGAATATAAATATTTAGATTATCTTACAGAAAATGTAGATGGACTTATAATAGACAACTGTGCGTCAGGTGGTAAAAGGCTTGATTTAGAAATGGTTTATCGTAGTGTTACATTCTGGAGAAGTGACTATAACTGTGATTATCATCCTGATTTATTTGAAGCAACTCAGGCACAGACTTACGGTATTTCATTCTGGTTACCAATAACAGGTGCAAATCTTTATATGATTGATGAGTACACTTGCAGATCTGCTATAATGCCACTTATGCTTATGGATTTCTTCTCACATCAGAATCCTGAATTCCAATATTACAATGAACAGAGAGCAAAGATGGGTGAAAGATATTACCCGATTGAATTCGGTAGCTTCGATAAAGACAAAATGTTGGCAATGCAGTTCTCAACAGAAGATGCAAGTAGCGGTATGGCGCTTATTTATAAAAGAGCAAATGTTACCGACAAAGAATATACGCTTTACCTTAACGGACTTCATACTGCTACAAAGTATAATGTTTATGATTTTGACAATCCCGAAAAAGTTTATACAATGGAAGGTATTGAACTTATGAATTATGGGCTTACATTACCTTTACCCGAAGGTGAAAAGGCTATGATAATTCTTTTTGAAGAAGTAAAATGATGAAACGAAATAAGTGTAAATTTTTTGTTGCTCTGATTGTTGTGATGTTATTTATTTCAATAGCTTTTGCATCAGTAATTGCTGTTAGTATCTGGAATTACGGAGAAAAAGATGAAAAAGTACCATCAGATGTCGCAATAGTTTTAGGTGCGGCTGTCTGGGACGGTGAGGTTTCACCGGTTTATCGTGAACGAATAAATCACGCAATTACACTTTACGAAGACGGATTTGTTGATTACATTATTTTAACCGGTGGCTTTGGTGAGGGTAGTTATAAATCTGATTCACAAGTTGCAAAAGAATATGCTTTATCACAAGGAATACCCGAAGAAAGCATTTTAATAGAGGAAAAGTCAACTATAACAGAAGAAAATCTTGAGTTTTCAAAAGAAATAATGGTAGAAAATAATCTTGAAACTGCAATTATTGTGAGCGACCCGCTTCATATGAAAAGGTCAATGCTTATGGCAGAAGATTATAATATAAATGCAGTTTCTTCTCCGACAACCACTTCAATGTATAAATCATTAAAAACGAAAATACCGTTTTTATTAAGAGAAGAGTTTTTTTATGTTGGGTATTGTATTGTAAGAATTTTCAGGTAGGTGAATGATATGAAAAAAACGATGAAAAGAATTACTGCGATTTTGCTTGTTCTTTCAGTTGTATTCGTATTATTGAATTTTTATTTGAAAACAGATTTGTTTTTAACTCTTTCAATTACATTTTGCACCGCTTTATATCATTTCGCTATGAGGCTTTTCGTTGGTGAAATTTGCAATAAATTTATTGAGCCGAAATTAAATTACAATGCAAAATGGTTTAATGAAAAGAAGTTCGAGAAAAAACTCTATAAGTTTTTAAAGGTGAAAAAATGGAAAAAGTTTGTACCTACATACAGTCCTGAAAGTTTTTCTTTAAAAGATAATTCAAAAGAGAATATTATAAGAACTATGTGTGGTGCAGAAGTAGTACACGAAATAATAATTGTGCTTAGCTTTTTGCCACTCGTTGCTTCAGCTCAGTTAGACTCTGTTGTAGAATTTATAATAACATCTGTTATTGCCGCGTTGGGTGATTCTGTTTTTGTAATCATTCAGAGATTTAACAGACCAAGAGTAATAAAATTATTAAAACGAAGTGAAAGACAGTCGGGTAAGTGAGCTTGAAACTAATTTCTGGTTCCTGATTTCTGGTTCCTCCACCGACAAATATTGACAAATCATAAAAAATATGCTAATATATTAGTCAATGAGGGAGTAATTCGGTATTAAAAATACCAGACCCATCGTCAAGACAGAGATTATCTCTCGGTGTGTCAATTAAGAATGAGACTCATACATGGTTTTTGCTGTGTATGAGTTTTTTAATTATTCTCTCATAGACAGACATATTTTGAAAGGGTGAAAATTATTATGAAAAAGAATGTAGTAAAAATCGTGATTGCAGCAATTTGCATTGTACTTGTTGCCGGTGTGTGTTTAACTTGTTTTACAGTAGTTAAAGCAGGTCACACAGGTGTAGTTTTAACTTTTGGTGCAGTTGAAGAAAATGTTTTTGATGAAGGTTTACACTTCAAAATGCCATTGGTTCAGACAGTTGTTCAGATGAATAATCGTACACAAAAGGTTGAAACAGATGGTAGTGCATCTTCAAAAGACTTGCAGATTATTTCTTATGTAGTTGCAGTGAATTACCACGTAAGAAGTGAAGCATCTGCGTCGCTTTATCAGAATGTCGGCAAAGATTATGGTACAGTAATTATTGTTCCTGCAATTCAGGAAAGTATTAAAGCGGTTACCGCACAGTTTACTGCTGAAGAACTTATTACAAAGCGTCAGACAGTTGGTGACCAGATTAAAGATGCATTATCTGAAAAAATCAATTCTTACGGTATAGAAGTTGAAATTTTCAACATTGTAAATTTCGATTTCTCTGAAGAATTCAATGCTGCGGTTGAGGCAAAACAAACTGCACAGCAACAAGCATTAAAAGCAGAGCAGGACCTTGTAAGAATTGAAGTTGAAGCTAAACAAAAAATCGCACAAGCAGAAGCGGAAGCTGAAAGCATCAGACTCAT
>JAFSBS010000021.1 GCA_017437165.1 Clostridia bacterium | reverse complement strand
TTTCCGTCACCAGTACGAAGCGAACTTTGCCAACAGTCGTCTAAATTGATGTATTGATAACCTGCATCTAAAAGACCGGTCTTTTTCATTGCATCTGCAATTTCTTTAATTAAATTTTCGTCAATAGTGTGACGGAATGTGTTCCAACTACTCCAACCCATAGGTGGAGTAAGAGCAACACCATTGTTATAAAGTTCTTTTTCAAGTGGTTGTACCTTTGTTGCAGAAATAACCTTGTTTACTGCACATTTCGGGCAGAAATCCTGTTTTAATAATTTTTTACCTGCTACATAACCTAATGCAGCACCACCCGCTAAAGCAACAAATTTTTTAATGCTCATAGTTTCACCCCATAAAATGTTTTATTAAAGCGCCAATTCCGACAATTCCACCGACTGCAAGAGTTGCACCAATAATTTTATTTGTATTTATAAGTGTTCTGTCGCTGAAGTTTCTCTGTATAAAATCTAAACTTTCACTTTTTAAACCTAAATCTTTAAAGTGGTAGATTTTTGTGTTGATTTTATCAGGTTCCTCTTCATTTATAGTCACCATTCTTATTGTTGCTTTGCAACCGTCGGTATATGCGTGGAAACCTGATGTTTTATTCTGACCTAAAATAATGTCATCGACTACGCCTGTAAAATCGTTAAGATGGTCGTGACCAAAGAAAGCAGCTTTAATGTCACCAACTTTTTTCCAACTTGCGAATTGACCTTTGTCAATAGCGGGGGAGCAAGGACCTTCGCCTAAATACCCCTCAACACCATCTTTTTTTACAAATCTTTTTTTCTCTAATGGACCTATAAAACCTGGCACGGACCATAAATATTCGTGAAGCTTTGCCTCTCTCATAAGGTCATATTCCTGAATAACGGGCATATGTTGAAAAAGAATAGCAGGAATTGTTCTGCCATTGTGATTGTCTTTAATTTCTTGAGCTTTCTTTTCGTACCATTCAATCTGGTCTTCGTGTACCCAGTCATATTTAGAAATGCTCTGGTCTTCTGCTAAATTGTTTGAGTCAATAAACCAGAGGTTTAAAATATCTTCTTCACCATTTGAATCTTTAACTAAAAGATTGCAGTTAAAGTCACCGGGTGCAGTTTCATCATTGATACCAATAAAGTTATCTATCATGCTGTAAGCGTCAACAATTTCTTTTTCGTGACCGGCGTCATGTTCGTGATTGCCAAGACAATAACACATAGGAATATCTGTTTTTAAAATCGGTTTTAAAATTCTCTCAAGAGCTTCTTTGTGAAGAAGTGTGTAGTTTTCACATTCCTGATATTCACTGCAGGTATCACCCAGAAGAACAATTAAATCAGGTTGAAATGCCTTAACTCCCATCTCGAAAAGTTTGTGAGCATCTTTTTGTTTTAATTCGTCTTCTTTAGTTTCTATTATGAGTCTTTCGTGAATATCGCCGAGGACCATTATTTTGAATATACCATCTTTAAATTTGAGTTGTTTTTGCATAGAAAAAATACCTTCATTTTATAAAGCCATCCCAAAATGAGAAATGGTAAGTCTTATGTAAAATGCTAATTTCTTTGATTTTCTGATTTCTAAAAACACTCTTA
>JAFSBS010000186.1 GCA_017437165.1 Clostridia bacterium | reverse complement strand
TAAGGTTGATTATTGCCGTATCGGTAGTGACGTTGACCTCGTATTTGAGCCGGTACCTGTAAAGGGTAAAGTAAACAGAGAAATTGTTTCTGTTCAGACTGCAATTAAAAATACAATTTTCCGCAGAGGTCTCAATGGCAGAGTATTCGGCAACGACCCTGACGTTTTCTATTTAAGAAACGCTTTAAAAGAAGTTGACGGTGACAGAAAGAGTAAGAAACCACTTAAAATCACTTGGGAACAACGTGTTTTATGGGCAGACCTTTGCAGAAATTTAGGTACAATTATATTTACATCTGACAATGCTGCAAACTATGACGAAAAACAAAGTGCAGAACTTATGAAAACATACAGTGCACCAACCGTTAAAGTGCTTGATGCAATTTACGAGGGTGACAATGTTGTTAAGCTTACTTGTGAAGAAAATGGTAAAAAGTTTGAACATTTAATCAACTGGAATACAGGAGAAAATTCAAAAATTGAAATAAATTGAGGAGTGAAAATATGAAACACGCTGATATTATAAATCAAATGACACTTGAAGAAAAGGTTCGTTTTTGTTCAGGTAAAGACTACTGGCACACTGATTCTATTGAGAAATACGGAATTCCTGCAATTCTCTGGAGTGACGGCCCTCACGGAATCAGAAACAGTGTAGGTACAAAAGATAAAGAAAAGAAAAAAGAATTAAAAGAACAACAAAAGAAAAGTGATAACTTTTTAGGTGGCGTTCCTGCAATCTGTTACCCGACTGCGGCAACTACTGCTTGTTCATGGAACCCGGAATTACTCTACGAGATGGGTGTTCGTTTAGGCGAAGAGTCACTTAAAGAAAAAGTTTCAGTTCTTTTAGGTCCCGGCACTAATATGAAGCGTTCACCACTCTGTGGCAGAAACTTTGAATATTTTTCAGAAGACCCACTTCTTGCCGGTAAGCTTTCAGCAGCATTCTGTAATGGTGTTCAGAGCAAGGGCGTTGGTACATCTTTAAAGCACTACGCAGTTAATAATCAGGAAACCCGTCGTATGACAGTCAACGCTGTTGTAGATGAGCGTACCTTAAGAGAAATATATCTCACAGCATTTGAAATCGCAGTAAAAGAAGCACAGCCATGGACTGTTATGTGTATGTATAACCGCCTTAATGGTATTTATGGTGCAGAAAACAAATGGCTTCTCACAGATGTTTTAAGAGATGAATTCGGCTTTGAGGGTATGATTGTTACTGACTGGGGTGCAGAAAACGAGCGTGTTCCAGGTCTTCTTGCAGGTCAGAACCTTGAAATGCCTACTTCTAATGGTGAGGGTAACAGAGAAATTGCTGATGCAGTCCGTGACGGCAGAATTACAGAAGAACAGCTTAACGAAATGGTTGACGGCGTTCTTGATGTTATCTTTAAAGCAAAAGAAGTTTTAGGTGAGCATACATATAATGAAGCAGAGCATCACGAATTCGCAAGAAAAGTTGCACAGGATTCAATGGTACTCTTAAAGAATGAAGAGAACATTCTTCCACTTAATAAAGATAAAAAATATGCAGTTATCGGTCAGATGGCTAAAAAACCGCGTCATCAGGGTGCAGGTAGTTCACTTGTTAACCCTATTAAGCTTGATAACGCATACGACACCATGTTCAGTCGTGGTATAAATGTTACTTATGCACCGGGTTACGCTCTTACAAAGAAAGAGGCAAAAAATAAAACTCAGGATGCATACATAAATGAAGCAGTTGCAGCAGCAAAAAATGCAGACATTGCAGTAGTTTTTGTAGGTCTTACAGATGTTTTTGAATCAGAGGGCTTTGACAGAAGCCACTTGAGAATTCCACTGGAGCATGTAGCACTTATTGAAGCAATTAAAAATGTAAACAGTAATGTTGTTTTAGTTCTTGCCGGTGGTGCAGTAATTGAAATGCCTTGGGAAGATAACGCAAAAGCAATTCTTCACAGTTTCCTGGGCGGTGAAGCAGGAGGCAGTGCAGTTGTTGACCTTCTTTTCGGTGATGTTACACCATC
>JAFSBS010000185.1 GCA_017437165.1 Clostridia bacterium | reverse complement strand
AACGGCAGTAAGGTTGACATCCCTTCTTACCTCTGTAAGCCAGGCGATGCAATTTCAATTAAAGAGAAATCTGCTTCAACAGATTCTTTCAAAAATATTCTCGAAACAAATGGTGCAAGACCTGTACCAACATGGCTTGAGAGAAATAGTGATGCTAATACAGCAAAGGTTATCAACCTTCCTGATAGAGAGCAGATTGAAGCTCCTATCGAAGAGCATCTTATCGTTGAGTTCTACTCAAAATAATAATGCTCTATAGCCTTATCTTTTGCTTTGGCAAAAAACTAACAAAAACATGGTTAAACTATGTAAAATTTAGGAGGGTTTGGTATGATCGGTATTGAGAAACCAAGAATTGAGTTCTCTGATTCAATGGAAGAAACAGCACATGGTGTGTTTGTAGTAGAACCACTTGAAAGAGGTTTTGGTACAACTTTAGGTAACAGCCTTCGTCGTGTACTTCTTTCTTCATTACCGGGTTATGCAATTACATCTGTAAAAATTGATGGTATTCTTCACGAATTCTCAACAATTCCTAACGTTAAAGAAGACGTTACAGAAATAGTTCTTAACCTTAAGGGCGTTATTCTCAAAATTCACGGAGACGGTCCAAAAACTATGTATATAGAAGCAAACGGCTCTGGTGAAATCACTGCTGGTGATATTAAAACAGACTCTGAGGTTGAAATTCTTAACCCAGACCATCATATAGCAACACTTGACAACGGTGCTCACGTTTCTATGGAACTTACCGCTGATAAGGGTAGAGGATATGTTTCTTCAGACAGAAACAAACAACTTCTTGCTCCTGAGATTGGTGTTATTGCTATTGACTCAATTTACTCACCGGTATTAAAAGTTAACTATACAGTTAACAATACTCGTGTTGGTCAAATTACTGACTACGACAAACTTTCAATTGAAGTTTGGACAGATGGTACAATTTCTGCAAAAGAAGCTGTTTCTTTCGCTGCTAAAATTCTTACAGAACATCTTAATCTCTTTGTTGACCTTTCTGATGAAGTTTCAAATACAGAGATTATGGTTACAACAGATAACAGTGCAAAAGAAAAAGTTCTTGAAATGACAATTGAAGAACTTGACCTTTCAGTTCGTTCATTCAACTGTCTCAAGAGAGCAGGAATCAATACTGTTGAAGATTTGATTAACAAAACAGAAGACGATATGATGAAAGTTAGAAACCTTGGTAGAAAATCTCTTGATGAGGTTGTAAACAAGTTAGCTTCTCTCGGATTTACTCTTAAAGACGAGGACGAATAAGTCCATATTTTCGGCAAAGGAGTGTTATAGATGCCCGGAACAAGAAAACTTGGCAGAGCAAGTGATCACAGAAATGCTATGCTCCGTAACATGGTTACAGCTCTTATCGAAAACGGTAAGATGACAACAACTGTTACTCGTGCTAAAGAAGTACGTGCAATGGCAGAAAAAATGATTACTATTGCTAAGGAAGATAATCTTCATAACAGAAGACAAGTAGCATCTTATATTACTAAGAGTGATGTTGTTAAAAAGCTCTTTAACGAAGTAGCTCCAAAATATAAAGATGTTAACGGCGGTTACTGCCGTATTATCAAGACTGAAGCTCGCCGCGGTGACGCTGCAGAGATGTGCATTCTTGAATTAATCTAATTTTGTTTTAAAATCCCGTTCGTTTTTTTGCGAATGGGATTTTTAAATTAAGGTATTTAAAATGAATAAGAAAAAAGTAAAAATAATTTCAATATTACTTGCTATAGCAATTATAATCTTTGGTGGAGTGTATGTAGCAGATTTGTTTTTAGGTTACGATGCCCCTGAAATAAAGACAATAAGTGATAGCAATATTAAAAATACAAAGGATATCAAACTCACGGCACATCGTGGGTTTTCAGGTGTTGCACCGGAAAATACAATTGCTGCATTTGAAAAGGCGGCAGAATTTAACTTCTTTGCAGCAGAATGTGATGTCCATTTAACAAAAGATGGTGTCTGGGTCATTTACCATGATGACAATATTTTCAGATTAACAAACGGATATAAAAATATAGCAGATGCAACGTATGATGAGTTGCAGGAATATGTAATAGATAATGGTGTTAATGTAGAAAAATACCCAAATCAGAAAATACCGACATTAGAGGAGTTTTTAGTAGTTTGTAAAGATATGAATATTGTTCCGCAAATTGAAATAAAAAACGGAAGCAAAGAAAAACTACAGGAAATTCTGAAATTACTCGATAAATACGAACTAAGAGAAAACTCAATAATAATTTCGTTTAACATAGAGGCACTAAAAACTATAAGAAAGCTTGATAAAAATATTGAAATATGGTATTTGGTAGAAGAAATTACCGATACTGAAATAAATGAATGTGTAAATAATAATTTTGCATTAGCATTTAATCACAAAAAAAATAGTGGCGATATAATAAAAACGGCTAATGATAAAAAAATTAAACTGTGTGCTTGGACGGTTGATGACCTCGAAAAAATAGAGCAACTTTATAATATGGGTGTTAAATACATAACTACCAATTCTGTGATTTACTGATATTTTCCAAAAACGAAAATATCAGTAAATTTTGTGTAATATCACAAAAAATCTTGCAAAAATTATAATATTTACTACTTTTATATATTTAAAATGCTCTTTTATTTTGTATGAAAAAGTGTTATAATATTAAAAGTGGATTTGTGCGATTTTTCACGTTTAATATGACAATTACTTAATTCAGATATAAAAATTAAAAAGTTAGGGGTGCCGCACGTGGAAAGATTTGTAATTCGTGGTGGTAATAAACTTCACGGCGAAATTAAAATCAGCGGTGCAAAGAATGCGGTTTTAGGAATTATGCCTGCTGCTATTCTCGCTGATGGTCCTTGTAGAATTGAAAATATTCCTGATATCAGTGATGTCAGAATGATGATAAAAATATTACGCCATATTGGTGCAGAAGTAGAAACACCGGAAGAAGGCGTAGTTATAATCGATGGTAAAAATGTCAATGCAGATATAAATATACCGGATAAAATGACACGTAAATTAAGAGCGTCGTATTATCTTTTAGGTGCTCTTTTAGGTAAATTTGGTAACGCAAGTGTTTCAATGCCCGGTGGTTGTTATTTTGGTGAAAGACCAATAGACCAGCATATTAAAGGTTTTGAAGCATTAGGTGCAACAGTTAGTACCGAAAGCGCAGTTGTTGTGGCTACTGCAGATGAACTTATGGGTTCTTCTGTTTATATGGACGTTGTTTCAGTAGGTGCTACAATAAATGTAATGCTTGCAGCAGTAAGAGCAAAAGGTCTTACGGTAATTGAAAATGCGGCGAGAGAGCCACATATTGTTGACCATGCAAACTTTCTTAACTCAATGGGTGCAGATGTTCGTGGTGCCGGTACAGATGTAATTAAAATTCGTGGCACACAAAATATGCACGGATGCACTTATTCAATAATTCCTGACCAGATTGAAGCAGGTACTTACATGGTAGCGGTTGCTTCAGTTGGTGGTGATGTTATAATTCAGGATGTTATTCCGAAACATCTTGAGTCAATCACAAATAAGTTAGAAGAGTGTGGAGTTACTGTTATTGAAGGTGATGACAGTATTCGTGTTGTTTCAAATATTGAAAGACCAAATGCTTGCAGAGTTAAAACAAGACCACACCCAGGTTTCCCTACAGATATGCAACCACAAATGGCAGTTTTACTTACAACTTGTAAAGGGACGAGCCATGTTGTAGAAAGCGTGTGGGATAATCGTTTCAAATATACCCAACAGTTAAAGAGAATGGGTGCTAACATAATTGTTGATGGAAAAACTGCTATTATTACAGGTGTAAATAATCTTAATGGAGCACCGGTTGAAGCAGATGACTTAAGAGCGGGTGCGGCAATGGTTATCGCCGGTATGATGGCTAAAGGCACAACAACAGTTACAAATGTAAACCTTATTGACCGCGGTTATGAAAAAATTGTTGATAAACTCACCGCTGTTGGTGTAGATATTACCCGTGAATCATTTGATGAGGAGTAATTTAATATGATAAGATTTTGTCCGCTATTTTCATCAAGTAGCGGCAATTCTGTTTACATAGGCGAAAATAATGCAGGAATTTTGGTGGATGTGGGCAGAACTGCCAAACAAATAAGAGAAAAACTTGACTCGATTGGTGTAGAAGAAACCAGTGTTAAAGCAGTTTTTCTCACACACGAACACATAGACCACGTAAAAGGTCTTTCGGTATTTTTAAAGCGTAATAAAATACCCGTTTACGCTTCAGCGGGTACTATTTTAGAATTAAAGAAAAAAGATATTTTAAACGATTGTCATATAGATTTTACTGTAAATGATGATGGTGTAGAAATTGGTGATATGTTTATTAAACCTTTTAAAACTTCACATGACTGTGCAGATGGTAGAGGTTACACTATCACCGGTAGCGATGGAAGTACAAAAATAGCAGTTGCGACAGATACCGGTGTTGTAACACCTGAAATTATGAAATCAATTACAGGTTGTAAATTAGTTTATATTGAGTCGAATCACGATGTGAATATGTTAAAAAATGGCACGTATTATTATGAATTGAAAAAAAGAATTCTTTCTGATAAAGGGCATCTATCAAATGATGCGTGTGCAGATGTTTTAAAAAAACTCGTAAACAATGGTACAACACAATTTGTTTTAGCACATTTGAGTCCTGAAAATAATACACCGCATTTAGCGTATGAAACTTCAATAAATGCACTTTTAAATATGGGCGCACTCGTCAATAGAGATTACCAGCTAAAAGTTGCAGAAGCAGAAAATAACAGTAAGGTAGTTTTAGTTTAATTATGTTAAAAATCAACTTCGTATGTCACGGCAACATTTGCAGAAGTCCTATGGCAGAGTTTATATTTAAAGATATGCTAAAAAAACAGGGTAGAGAAAATGAGTTTTCTGTCTGCTCAATGGCTACAAGCAGTGAAGAAATTTTTATGGGTGTTGGCAATCCCGTTTACCCACCTGCAAAGAAGATTTTAAACGAACACGGGATTTCATGTGACGGAAAAAGAGCCACTCAGGTGAAAAAGAGCGACTATGACAGATATGATTTATTCATTTGTATGGATAGCAATAATATAAGAAACATTTTAAGGATTTTCGGCGCTGACCCGGAGAACAAAGTCAAAAAACTTATGGATTATACTAACAGAAAAACTGATGTGGCAGACCCGTGGTACACGGGTAATTTTACAGTTACTTATAATGATATTTGCGAAGGCTTAGAGGGATTTTTAAATAATTTATAAAAACGAAAACAGTTGATTGATATTTACCAATCAACTGTTTTTTTTGTTTATTTTTTCTTTTTAAAATAAATTATTACTGAAATTAAAGTAGCACCAAAAACGAAGAATGTGCTTATAACAAAAATCTCAATATAAGTGTCAAAAAATTCGTTTACAAAACTCTGTAGTGTGGTATGTTGTGTGATAGTAAGAGTGTCATCATCAAAAGTGATATATTCATCCGGAGAACAAATTGAGTTAATATAGAAGGCTTTTGATTCGTTGAAGGTGTTTTCATAAATGAATTTATCGGCTTCTTCCTTTGATTTAAAGGTGTAATCATAATCTAATGCTTCAAAGTAATCAGAAACAAAATAATGCTCATTTTCTACTTTTGATATGTCGAAGGTAACATCAGAAACATTTACAACAATATTGTCGGTAGCAAGCTCATCTACATAATTAAAAATGTAAAACGGTTCTTTGTTAATAATAGCATTTTTAAACTTGTAGTAATCATTTTCAGCTTGCTCTCTTGTTTCATATTGGTAATTTATAGCATCTTCAAATCCAAAAGAGGTTTTGGTCATTGTTTCTGTATAAGTAATGCAACCATAAACCAAAAGAAAGGCTACAACAATAAAAATATCAGCTATTACAGTTAGTTTTACGAATTTCTTTGTTCGGACAATATCTTTCTTGCTTTTTACTATCTCTATATTTTCTTTCTTTAACCTGTTTTTGTAGTACGGATAACAAATAGCAGTGGCAACCACTAAGGATAATGGTAAAAGCAAAAATGCGGAATAACCATAACCTGTTAATATGGTTATTAACCCTATAAGTGCAATAATGGGGAAGCAGATTATAAGCGAGATATATTTAATAGATGTTTGTTTTACATCTTTTAAAGTTTCTTCATCTACAATATCATTTGTATATAAATTTGATTTGAGATTGTTTGTAGCAATAGCCATAATTATTGCAGAGGCAGCAATTAGTGCAATTGTAAGAATTATAGGAATAAAAATATAATTCGAATAGAAAATCAAACCACCAAGATATGGGAGAACAGCACCGATAACAGAAAGTGTAATAGCAATTATTGATTTGTTTTTATATTGTGTTAATAATTTTTCTACTAAATATTTTGCTCGCTTTTCTGTGTTTTCTTTTTTCTCTTTTTGTGATTCAGGTTCGTTAGTTGACTTTTGAATTCTTTCGCCCTTTAAAATTTCATCTACAGTAACGGAATAAAGCTCTGCAATTGCGGGTAACATCATAATTTCAGGGCAACCGTCATCACATTCCCACTTGCTTACTGTTTTATTAGATACATTTAATTTGTCGGCAACTTCTTGTTGTGTGTAGCCATTGGCTTTTCTTAACGCAGCAAGAAAAGTTCCCATAGTCTTTTTCTCCATATATATTCTTTCTCCTTTTTTAGGAATTGCAGATTTCAGCGCTTATCTGTAATTAAATTCTCCTATAAATGGACACAAAATGCAACTCATTTAAAGTGGAATTTCTCCACTAATCGTGGAATTGTGGTTTTACAAAGATTTTTAAATGAAAATTTGTGTTGAAATATAATTAACAATACGATATAATAATTCATGGAATAATGTAAGCCATAACGGATAGGCGGTTAGCCCTCTCATTTTAGGGGGCACTTTTAGCCCTCTTGAAAGGGGGGCGGTGCTGATGGTTACATATAGCGAGTTGTTTTTATTATTAACTCTTATAGTTTCGATTCTTGCACTTGTTATAGATATTATAAATATAACAAAAAAGAAATAACCGCCCACACGCCAATGTAACGGTTATTTCTAACTAAATACACGGGCTAACCGTCTATCGGTTTGCCTTATTTCATTTATATTATAATATCACTAAGAATATTTGTCAAGTCGAATTTATTTTATGGTTCTGAAAGAGGATTATTATTTCAGATGAAATCATCTGAATGATAATATAAATTTTAATTTTGGGGTGTTTTAAAATGTACAAAATCAGCAATTTCACAAACAATGATGATGTTACAATTATCGCAGAAAAAGGACCTTTCCAGGTTATTCAGTACAAAAGAGATTTAAGTGTTTCTCCATCTACTGCAATGACTGCTTACTTCTGTGATGAAATGAACATCAGAAAAAGACAGGTTATCTGTGACCTTTCAAAGTCAAATGGTATTACTTGTCAGGCTGGTGCAATGCAATGGACTGTTGGTAATGTTAATGCAACAACAGGTGTTAAGGGTGCAGGGGACTTTATAGGTAAGCTTGTTAAAGGTAAGGTTACGGGCGAAAGTGCTATTAAACCTGAATATATAGGAGATGGTACTTTAGTTTTAGAGCCTACATACAAATATTTAATGCTTGTTGATGTGGCCGAATGGGGACGTGCGGGTATGTGTATTGAGGACGGAATGTTCCTTGCTTGCGAAAGCTCCGTAAATAGAGAAGTAATAGCGAGAAAGAATTT
>JAFSBS010000184.1 GCA_017437165.1 Clostridia bacterium | reverse complement strand
TTTTAACATATTTATTCCTCGCTTTTAATATCTCATTTTTGCATTCGAACTTACAATTCCACCCAAAGTACCACCAATAGTGATACTGAAAGGACAAAGTAAACTGATTATTGATAAATCTCTGAATGTTGTAATTATTAAAATTAAATAAATTACAACTGAAACAGGTAAAACACCTAAAGTACCGCTTACAATTCCCCTGCCTCCTATTTTTTTATGAGTTGAGTTACCTGACACAAAGCCTCCAAAAATAAAAACTAAATAAGTGATGTAATAAATTACTTGTGTGTATTCAGATAACTTATAATATGTAAAACCCAAGGCAAGTATGCCTATAACAGTAACAAAAAACCCTTTTAAAAAGCAAGGTAGATATTTTAAAAAAAACTTTATATTTTTGGAATCTTTCTTTACCGGTTTAATCTTTTTATTTAATGACATAAAAATAACCTCCGCATTTCTTTAATAAAAGATATGCGAAGGTCTTTTTATTTATGAAAAATTATTCCTCATCGCTCTTCTGAGCATCTTCTTCTGCTTTAAGTTCTTCTACAGAACCTTTATTTTCAACAGTTTTTGTCTTTTTCTTTTTACCATTTACTGCCTGGTCAATAGCGTTCTTTTCACTTTGTGCTTTTTTAGCATCCTCAGCAGCTTTCTTTTCAGCAGCCATACGATCATTTGCAGTCTGGTTTGTCTGGATAGCAGATTTTAAAAACTTAATCTTTGTGCGGTCTGTACCTGTTTCAATAACAATGCTGTCATCTTTAACAGTAACAACTCTACCCATAATACCACCGATTGTAACAATTTCGTCACCAATCTGAATAGAATCACGCATTTCTTGCTCTTCTTTTTGTCTCTTCTTCTGTGGTCGAATCATCATAAAGTACATAAGTACAAATACACCAACCATAAGAATCAATGACATTGGATTAGCGCCACCAGTCGCGCCGCCTTCTGCAGCGGCACCACCAAATAAACTGAGAGTTAATAAATTCATAATTTTTTCCTCCATAAATTAACAATACCACAGTATTATAACTGTTTATACCAAAATATACAAGTCTTTTTTGTAAAATTATATTCTCGAATCAAGTAAATCAGTATATTTCACTTTAAATTCTGTAAAAGTACCTTTCTCAAGTTCTTCACGTATTCTTGTCATTAAATTGTTATAGAAATATAAGTTATGTGTTACACAAAGTCTCATAGCAAGCATTTCTTTTGCTTTAATTAAGTGATGAATATATGCTCTTGAATGTTTCTGACAGGTCGGGCAATTGCAATTACTATCTATTGGTGTGTCATCTTTAGCATATTTGGCATTATTCAAGTTCATTATACCATTCCAGGTAAACATATGACCGTGACGGGCATTTCTGCTTGGCATAACGCAATCAAATAAATCGACACCACGGGAAACACCTTCTAAAATATTACCGGGTGTACCAACACCCATTAAATAACGGATTTTATTTTTTGGTGCAAAAGGCTCAACAGCAGAAATAATTCTGTACATATCTTCTTTGGGTTCACCAACTGCGAGACCACCAATTGCATAACCGTCAAGGTCTAACTCTGCAATTTTTTGCATATGCTCAATGCGTAAGTCATCAAAAGTACACCCTTGATTTATACCGAAAAGCATCTGATTTTTATTCAAAGTATCGTGAAGTGAATTAAGTCTTTCCATTTCTTCTTTACAACGAATAAGCCAACGGGTAGTTCTTTCTGTAGATGCTTTTGCATATTCATAAGTTGCAGGATTTTCAACACATTCGTCAAAAGCCATAGCAATTGTTGAGGCTAAATTTGATTGTATTCTCATACTTTCTTCCGGCCCCATAAAAATTTTGCGACCATCTACGTGAGAATTGAATGTAACACCATCTTCTTTGATTTTACGGAGTTTTGCAAGTGAAAACACCTGAAATCCACCGCTATCTGTAAGAATCGGACCATCCCAACCGGTAAACTCATTAAGACCGCCAAGTTCTTTGATAAGTTCATCACCCGGTCTT
>JAFSBS010000183.1 GCA_017437165.1 Clostridia bacterium | reverse complement strand
ATTAATTACTATGGCTTTTAATATTTTTTTGAATTTTGATTCGGATAATTTATTTAAGTATGAATTTGATGTTGAGTCTGACCTGAAAAAAAACGAATATTTAAAGGAATTATATGAGGAGCGTCTTGAAGCTGTTTTAAGAGAAAAATACAATAATGCTTCAATAGAAACAACGCTGACTGATGACTACAAGGTTGAGAGCATATATTGTGATGATACAGAAATTTTTAACTCAATAATGAGGGATTTGAATGAATGACTTAAAAAACTTGATTAAAACCAATTACAAATATTGTTTAATATTATTTTTGGGAATACTTGTTGTTCTTTTTTCTTCAGTAAAAAGTGATAGTAATGTAAATAAAAGTAATGTAGAAAAGGAATTATGTAAAATTCTTGAAATGTCAGAAGGTGTTGGTGATGTTGATGTAATGCTTAATAAAAACGAAAATAACATTGTGGAAGGTGCAATAATAGTGGCAGATGGTGCAGAAAATCCGGAAATTAAAAAAATTCTTCACGATTCAGCAGTTGCCATACTCAATTTACCGGATTATAAAATTCAAATTTTAAAAAAACAGAAATAGAGGGGATTAAATGAAAAAAATTAAGTTTTCAAGTATTAACAAAAGGCATTTGACTTTAGCGGGATTGGTGGTTGTAGTTGCAATTGCAGGTTATGTAAATGTGCAACAAAGTGAACCTATTATTGAAACTACAGCACCTGTTGAAACTATTGACGTAAAAAATAATTCGGATGATGAATATACTTTGGCAATTATGGAAAGAGATAAAAAGAGAAGCGAAAGTATAGATGTTTGCAAAGAAATACTTAATAATTCAAATTGTGATGCCGAAACAAAAGACAATGCACAAAAGTTGTTGACATCATCAGCAAAATACATTAATGACGAGAATACAATAGAAAATAGTCTTAAGGCTAAAAATATAGAAAAAAGTGTTGTCTATATTGATGAAAAAGAAGTTCGTGTGATTGTTTATGAAAAAGAACTTGATGAATCTACTGTTTCGCAAATAAAAGATGTTGTTGAGGATGTAAGCGGTTTTACGGCTGAAAAAATAAAAATAATTCAAAATAATTAAAAAAACACTTTTTTTTTGTTAAAATATGTGATAGAATATAACTAAAGAAAGGGGTTGTCTTATATGTACGAAGAAAAAGTAATGGATAATACAGGTAAAATAAATATTTCTGAAGAGGTTATTGCTGTTGTTGCTGGTGTTGCTGCTTCTGAAGTTCAGGGAGTTGCAGAAATGAATAATTCACTTGCAGGTGGAATAACAGAATTACTCGGAAAGAAAAATTATTCTAAGGGTGTTAAAGTTGTAATAGAAGAAGAGCAAGTTAAAATATCTCTTTCTGTTACAGTTGCCTATGGATGCAATATTCCTAATGTTGCAACCGAAGTACAGGAAAAAGTTAAAAGAGAAGTTGAAACAATGACAAGCCTGAAGGTTGCAAATGTTGACGTTTTTATTAATGCAATTGCTATGCCTAAAGTTGAAAAAACTAAGGAATCATCGGAAAAATAACAATGTTATGTATTAAGGTGTGCTTTAACACACCTTAATACATAAAAAAATAATAAAAAGTGCTTGACAATATTTTATTATGGTGATATAATAATTAAAGCCTTTGAGGTGTATGTAATTTAATATCGCGGGATGGAGCAGTCTGGTAGCTCGTCGGGCTCATAACCCGAAGGTCGTTGGT
>JAFSBS010000182.1 GCA_017437165.1 Clostridia bacterium | reverse complement strand
GTTTTGCTGCAATTTCTTCAGCAGTCGGGTCTCTGCCGTTTTCATTGAGACGCTGACTGTTAGTTTTTTTAACTTTGTTAATTGTTTCAACCATATGAACAGGGATACGAATTGTTCTTGCCTGATCTGCAATAGCACGAGTAATATCTTGTCTTATCCACCATGTAGCATAGGTAGAGAATTTAAAACCTTTCGTATAGTCAAATTTGTCAACCGATTTAATAAGACCCAAGTTACCTTCCTGAATAAGATCAAGGAACTGCATACCACGACCAACATATCTTTTTGCAATACTTACAACAAGACGAAGATTTGATTCTGAAAGTCTTTTCTTTGCTTCTTCATCATCAGAAGAAATTCTCATAGCAAGTTCAATCTCTTCTTCAGGTGTTAAAAGCGGTACTCTACCAATTTCTTTTAAATAAACTTTTACAGGGTCATCTATTGCAATATTTTTCGCATCTGTTGATACTTCTTCTTCAACATTTTTTGTTACGTCAAGGTCGAAAGAAAGTGCATCGAACATTTCATCGCCAAGGTCATCAATGATTTCAATATTATTGCTCTCAACTGTTTCATAGAGTTTATCGAGTTCTTCAATATCAAAATCCATTTCAAGAATTACAGCATCAATTTCGTGAGTAGTAAGCTTACCTGTTGCCTTACCTTTCTCAATCAACGCTTTAATTTGTGGTTTCTTTTCTAATCCTTCCATTTTTACACCTTTCTTTTCACAATTTACTTCTTCTCATCTTCTGATTTCTTTAAAGACGCAAAGAAATTCAAAAAATCATTGTCATCCATTGATGACGGTGCTTTTGTCTCTCGCTTCAACTTTTCTGCTTTCAAAACATTGATACAATCCACACACTCCTCAATAGTATTTGAAACCATAGAAGTATCAGCAAACAGCTTCGCTACCACATTCATTTCATCCGAAGTAAGATGTGGTGCTAAAAACGAAATTTCAACACTCAACCCTTCATCAATTCGCCCACCAATCAATGACAATATCTTTTTATTTAACGGCGTTATGAAAAGGTCACAGGTTAAATCCGCTTTTAATTTATTAAAAAATGCTGTATTATTTAACAAAGATATAAGAATAATGTCTTCTGCCTTTGCAGCTCTTAAAAACTTTGCTCTTTCGGGGTCAAAAGACTTCTGAACATCACGTTCTTCTTTTTGTGCAGTTTTAAATTCTTCGCGTTTAACCGCTTTATTTTCTTTAGTTGTATTATAATTAACAGTTGTTAATATTGAATTTTTATCTACACCCAATTCTTCCGCGAGCTTAGAGGCATAAACATCTCGTTCAATTGGCCCAACTCTTGCAAGAATTCTTGATGCGTCATTAAGATAATTTTTTCTGCCATCCGCAGTTTCAAGATTATATTTTGCTTTTGTTATGTGTAAATAATATTCAACAGAATTAAGTGCGTTTTCAATAAGTGTTTTAAATTTATCCTGACCACCTTGATTTTTAAGAATTTCGTCAGGGTCTTTACCTCCCGAAAGCATTATAACTTTAACTTTAACACCCGTTTTTGAAAAGAGTGATAAAGCAGCTTTTACTGCTTTCTGACCTGCTTCGTCGGAGTCATAACAAAGGTAAACTTCTTCTGCATAACGGGAAATCAAGGTAACTTGCTCAGGGGTTAAAGCTGTACCAAGACCCGCAATAGCATTTGTAAAACCGTATTTATGGAGGGCTATGACATCCATATAACCTTCGCAAAGAATTAGTTGACCATTGTTGCCATTTTTAGCAATATTGAGAGCAAACAGTTCTTTACCTTTTTTATAAACAGGTGTATCGCCCGTATTTATATATTTAGGTTTACTGTCATCTAAAACTCTACCACCGAAAGCAACAACATTACCACGCAAATCTATAACCGGGAAAATTGCTCTGTTTCTGAAATTATCATAATAATTCTTTTTGCCATTTTTTTCAGAAAGTTTAATTAAATCCGCTCGGACCAAATCATCTTTTTTGAACCCTTGTGAAACAAGGTAATTAGTAAGCTCGTGCCAATCATCAGGGGCGGCACCTAAACCAAAACGCGTAATTTCACTTTTGGTCAGTCCTCGTCTCAAAAAATACTGCAATTGCGTCTTGCCTTTTTCGCTCAACAGAGTTTCATGAAAAAATTTTGCAGCAGCACGATTCGCTTCATAAGTCAGTTTTCTTTTTTCGTGAACTGTCTCATCAAAATTGTAATCAGGCATTTTAATGCCACTTCTGTCAGCCAAAAACTTAACCGCATCTATCGAATCTAAATTTTCAATATTTCTTATAAACGTAATTACATCGCCACCAACGT
>JAFSBS010000181.1 GCA_017437165.1 Clostridia bacterium | reverse complement strand
AGTGCTTCGTTAAATACTCTGTCTTTTAAATTTAAAACTAACTCATCACCGATTTCGATTAGTTCATCTAAAAGTCCTGCAGTTACAAGCATTTCTAAAAGAAGATAAACCATACCACCCAAAAAGTCGTTTTCAAGTTCTGGCATAGCCTGTGCTGCATAGCGTTCAATTGCGTCTGCATTAAGTTCTACTTTACCTGTGTAAAGCTCACCCGCAACAGCGGTGCCTAAAAGTGGACAACATTGGAAAATAATTGTTTCAATATCCTTTGTACCGTAAAGTTTAATGTAACTCATAGTAGTTACACCGCCCATACTTGAAGCGCGAAGCTGAACTGTGTCGTGTTTAGTTAATTCTTTGACTTCCTGAATGTATTGGTAAAGTCCTTTTGCGTTCTCAATCGGGTCAAGTCTGAAGTCGTAACCGAAATAATAGTTGTGGTCTAAGCTATGAGGGACCTCATCTGTAGGGTGGAATTCTTCACAAGTAACTCTGTCTGAAGAGTTACCATCCTTATCAAGTGCCAAATCACCAAAAATCTTATTTACGCATTCTATTAAAACATCGCCGAAAGCATCGTAGTCACCATCATTTATTAACTGACCTGCGGCAGAAACAACAGGCATCAGCTCACCGATAATATAACCTGTATCCGGTCTAAAAAGAACTCTTTCATTTTTTGTACCGGCATCAAGTGTTAAAGTACCGCTACCAAGAGCTGCGACATAAATAATCGTTGGTTCACCACAATTACATTCTTCTTCAGCCGCAAATGCCGGAACAATTGTAATTAACATTAAAATTGCAGAAAGAAATACTGCAATAACTTTTTTCATAAAATTACCTCCTATAAAAATGTTCTCATTAAATTTTAACACATTATTGATAACATTAAAAGACAGAAAAATACATAAAATTTCCAAAATTATTTTGTTGTATTTACATATTAAATTGAATGTGTTAAAATAACAGTAGAAATGAGTGGTGTGTTATGTCTTACAATTCATTTGCTTACTATTATGATGAATTGACAAAAAATGTTGATTATAAAGGTAGAGCAGAATATATAAGTGAAATTTTAAAAGAATATAATATCGATGACGGACTTCTTTTGGATTTGGCTTGTGGTACCGGTTCGCTTTCAATTGAATTTTCAAAATTAGGTTTTGAAGTAATTGGTACAGACGCATCTTTTGATATGCTTTCTGAAGCACAGAACAAGGCGTCAGATAGTGGAGAAAATATAATGTTTCTTTGCCAAAAAATGGAAGAAACCGATCTCTATGGTTCTGTAAGAGCAATTGTCTGTGCGTTAGACAGTATTAACCACTTAACAAATTATGAGTTGGTTAAGAAGACTTTTAAAAATCTGAAAAATTTTCTTGATACTGATGGCATAATCGTTTTTGATGCAAATACACTTAACAAAATTACGGTTAATTACGATAAAATGAACTGCACTTTTGTTAAGAATGTTGATGAATCAACCACATCATCAAATACTGTCAAATATTATTGGACAATTGATGGTATTGACAAAAAGCTAATTTCTTCTACTGATGTTGATGGATATGTTAAGCAGTTTGCTTCTCTTACCGCACTAAGATCTATAGATCTTAACAGTGAAATCGATTATGGTTTTGATAAGCCGCAATTTGTAGCAAATATTAAAACTAATGATTCAAAGCACGACTATGTTCTTACGGTTGGTAATCAAATAACAACATTAGGCGAGTATTATGTTTGTGTTAATGATAGATATTATGTAATGCCGGAAAATAGTGT
>JAFSBS010000180.1 GCA_017437165.1 Clostridia bacterium | reverse complement strand
CATTACTTATTATTTTCCTCGTATGTCCTATGGTAGTTATTGTTTTCAGAGTTCTTAAAAATAATCTTGAACTCGAAAAAGAAAAAGATATGACACCTTACGAAAGACAGAAAGACTATGTAAGAAGAACTATTCTTTTAAAAGATTTTGCAAAAGAAATTAAAACAACAAATATTTTTGTTGTCATGGAAAAAAGATTTAAACAGGCAATAAGCAAAAATATTGAAGTTATTAAAAAATATGGTTGGAAAATTGCCTTGCTTGAAATTTTCTCTGATTATTTTGCAGAAATACTGCCAATTGGTGGTGGATTTGTTTACGGTTGTTATCGTCTTATTGTACTTGAAAACTTGCCGATTTCAGAATTTTCTGTACTCGTTTCCGCAATAACAACTTGCAGAAATAAAATTGGTCATCTCGCACGATATTTTGCAATGCAACAAAAACACTGTCTTTGGGTGCAGAATTTAAGAAACTTTTTAGAATATGAGACCAAAGTTAAAAGTGGTACTGTTATTCCCGGAGATTTTGAGAGTATTGAATTTAAAAATGTATCTTTCAGATATACAGAAGATATGGATTATATTATAAAAAATGTATCTTTTGAAATAAAAAAAGGACAGACTGTTGCGGTAGTAGGTCATAATGGTGCAGGTAAAACTACGCTTTCAAAACTTTTAATGCGCCTTTATGATGTGACAGAAGGAGAAATTCTTTATAATGGTATAAATATAAAAGAGTACGATTTGTTAAAATATCGTGAGAAATTTGCAGCAGTATTTCAGGATTACAAAGTGTTTGCTATGACTGTTTCTGAAAATGTTTTAACAGAAGAAGTAACAGATGAAAATAGGGAAGTTGCAGTAAATGCACTTAAAATGTCAGGCGCTTACGAAAAAATAGGTAAGTTGCCGGATAAAGAAAATTCATTACTTACAAAAGAATTTGACAAAGAAGGGGTTCTTCTTTCAGGTGGCGAAACGCAAAAAGTTACGATTGCCAGACTTTTTGCAAGAGATTTTTCTGTGGCAGTTCTTGACGAACCCTCTTCAGCACTTGACCCTGTTGCAGAAAGCAGAATGTATGACGCACTTATGGAGGGTACAAAAGGCAAGACGGTTATTTATATTTCTCACAGACTTTCAAGTGCTACCCATTCAGACAAAATTCTTGTATTCAATAAAGGTAATCTGACTGAGCAGGGTACTCACGAAGAATTGATTGCTAAAAATGGTGAGTATGCAGAAATGTTCACACTTCAGGCATCAGGTTATACTCAAAATGAGGAGGTGTGTGAAGATGAATAATGAAAATAAAACTACTAATAAAGAAAAAGTAAATTCATTTAAGAATTATATCTATATGCTTAAATTTATAAGCAAACACACACCACTTCTTGTCGTGGGGTATTTGTTTGTAGATGTAATTGCCAATCTTCCGTGGACTCTTTCTAATGTCGTTCTTCTTAAATATATATTAGATGTAGTTGCAGAGGGGACAGGTTACGAAAGAATTGTTTTTGCACTCATTTTCTTTGTTGCATTTGTTGTTATAACAAACCTTTTCACAACAGTGTTTTATGAGATTTCTATGCCAAAGCAAAAAGAAAAACTGTATTTTGCAATTTATAAAACTATTTATGAAAAAGCAGCAAAGATGGATTATGAAGCGTATGATAATCCCGAGTATTACAATGACCTTGTTCTCGCAATGAATTCTATGAATGAACGAGCATACGCAGTTCTTTCAAATACGCAAGATATTTTCACTCATATTATAGGAATTGTAACAATAGGTGCAGTTATTATTTCAATTGACCCTGTTTGTCTTTTGTTTGTTGCAGTTTGTGTTGCGTTTATGATACCTGTAGGCAGAGTTATTGCAAAGGTAAATGTTAAAAGAACAGAAGCAATGATTCCGCTTGATAGAAAAAATTTATATTTCAGCCGTGTGTTTTATCTTCAGGATTACGCAAAAGAGTTAAGACTTTCAGGTGCGGGTGAAATGATTGAAAGAAGATATAATAAAAATATCTATGACAGAATTGACACTATAATGCCTTACCTTTCAAAACAATGGAAACTTTATTTCTGCCAGGAAGCATTACCAATGACGATACTTATTTATCTCGGTATAACATTGCTTATGGGCTATAAAGCAATTGTTACGAAAGAAATAGGTATTGGTGATTTTGCCGCAACATTTAATGGTGCAACATCTATAAGTAACAGCGTTTTTGCTATTACAAGTCAGTTTGCTATTCACATACGAGAAAACGGACTTTATGTTGAAAAATTCCGTAAGTTTATGAATGCAAAAGAAAAAATGATTTCAGGCAGTAACACTACGGTTTATGACAAACCGGTTACAATTAAATTCCAGAATGTTTCATTCAAATATCCGGGTACAGAAAAATATGTGCTTAAAAATATCAATTTAGAATTAACACCATATAAAAAGATTGCACTTGTTGGTTACAATGGTGCGGGTAAAACTACCCTTACAAATCTTATTTTACGTCTTTATGATGTAACAGAAGGCGTTATTACTATGAATGGAATAGATATAAGAGAATGGGATATTAAAGAATACCATAAAAACTTTGCGGCAGTGTTTCAAGATTTTTCACTCTTTGGTGCGACTCTCGGTGAAAACATTTCTATGGATGACACACCTGACACGGAAAAGGCTGAAGAAGCACTTGGAAAAGCAAGTTTTGACAGAGAATTACCAAATGGTACAAACAGTATTCTTTTAAGGGAATTTGACGATAATGGTGTTTCTCTTTCCGGTGGTGAGGCACAAAAAATTGCGATTGCGAGAGCGTTTTATAAAGAATGTCCGTTTGCAATTCTTGACGAACCAAGTGCAAATCTTGACCCGGTTGCAGAGTATGCACTCAATCAGTCTATGGCAAAAGCAGCAGACAGAAAAACAGTTATATTTATTTCACACAGACTTTCAACAACTGTTATGGCAGACGAAATTTATATGCTCGAAAAAGGTGAAATAATTGAACATGGCTCACATGAAGAACTAATGTCCCTTGATGGCAAATATGCTTATATGTTCCGACTTCAAGCAGAGAAGTATAAGAAGTGATAACAAAAACCACTTGCAAAAGCAAGTGGTTTTTTCTATTGCAAGTCGAAGTGTTGACTGTATTTCTAAAAATAACTTTTTTAGATATTTTATTGTATGTTCAACAAAATCAATGTATTTTTTTTATCACATATTAAGAATTGATTTATGGTGCAAATATGGTACAATGGTATTGTTACAATATTTACAGGATGTGATATAATGTCAGACCTTGAACCCAAAAAATCTGCACTTATAAGAATATTGCAGATATTTGAAAAATACAGTGATTTCAATCATCCATTAAAGCAGAATGATATTATTGAAATTTTAGAGCGTGACTATGGAATTATAGTTGAACGAAAATCTATAAGCCGTAATATTTCTCTTTTAAAAGAATTAGGTTATGAAATAGAATCAACACGACAGGGCAGTTTTTTAGTTGACAGACCTTTTGAAGACAGTGAACTTCGTATGCTTATAGACGGTGTGCTTTCAAGTAAGCATATAACCGCAAAGCATTCAAAAGAGCTTATTGAAAAGCTTTGCAATATGTCAAATGTTTATTTTCGTTCACACGTGAAAAATGTTTATTCTGTTAATGACTGGAATAAAACAGATAACCAGGCGTTGTTTTTAAATATTGAGCTTATTGATGAATCTATAGAACGAAAATGTCAGATTGAATTTGATTATAATAAATTTGGAACTGATAAAAAGCTTCATAAATCTGCTTTCCATAAGGCAAGTCCATACCAGTTGATTTTACATAATCAACGCTATTATTTAATGGCACTTAACGAAAAATGGCACAATATGGGCTATTACAGATTAGACAGAATCAGTAATATGCGATTGAATGAGGCTGTGGCTCTTACAGATATCCGCACAGTAGAGGGTTTTGAAAAAGGTATTGATTATAAGCAGTTTTCATCTGCTTTACCATATATGTTTACTGATAAGTACGAAAAAATTGAGCTTAAAGCACAGGAAAGAATAGTTGACCAGATTGTCGATTGGTTTGGTAAAGATATTAAAATCACACCACTTGACGAAGAATATGTAAAAGTTGAATTAGTCGCAAGCCCTAACGCTATGGAATTCTGGGCTATGCAGTATATGAATTTTGTTGAAGTGGTAAAACCACTTGAATTACGAGAAAGAGTAAAAGCGAATATTGAAAAGGCACAGGAGAAATACAAATAAAATTTACAGTCCTACATTTTGTAGGGCTGTTTTTAATGTCCTGAAAACAGTACATAAAATGTTGTATTATATAATTGTAGCAAATTTATGGTGGGGTTTGAAGATGATGTACATTTTTTGGGACTCATTGTCTGCTATAATGTAATTGTAAACACCACTCTACAGTAGTGTAAAACACTTAAAGTTATCTTTAAGTAAGGTTTAAAAGAATAGTCTTGATGCCTACAGTGAGCGAAGTCGCTCTCTGATGAACTAAAAACTTGGAAATTTCGGCCTCCGCCGGTTCTCCTGATAACGCTCCAACGAATAAAATGTCACTTCGTGACACGCAATTCGCCTCCGCTTTTATCAGGTGGGATTGTACTGTAGAGTGGGTGTTTTACATAAATGAAACACATAAAGGATGAAGTGTATGCTTGAAAATCAATCATTTGCTACAACAATGACAGTAGCACAAATGGTAAGGCAATTATCATTTGCATATACCACACTCATAAAAAATAAGCTTCCTTTAAAGCGTTTTCCGTCAGTTATGCTCTGGGGACAACCCGGTGTCGGCAAGTCTCAGGGGGTAAAACAAATTGCGGAAGAAATGAGTGTTGCAACTGGTAAAAAGGTTGTAATTACAGATGTACGACTCTTACTTTTTAATCCGGTTGATTTAAGAGGTATTCCGACTGCGAATGCAGATAAAACACTTGCGGTTTGGTTGAAGCCACAGATTTTTCAGATGGATGACAGTGAAGATGTTATAAATATTTTGTTTTTAGATGAAATTTCAGCGGCACCGCAATCTGTACAGGCTTCGGCTTATCAGATTACGCTTGACAGGACAGTCGGTGAGCATAAATTACCTGAAAACTGCATTGTTATTGCCGCAGGTAACAGAGTTACAGATAAATCAGTGGTTTACACAATGCCGAAAGCGTTGGCGAACAGGTTATGTCATATTGAAATTAAGAGTAATGCGACTGCGTGGTATGAATGGGCGGTAAAAAATGGCATAAACGAAAAAGTGTGTGGTTATATAAAAAATACTCCCGATGTTCTGAATGCCTTTAATACAGAGGAAAACTCTCTTGCATTTCCTACACCGAGATCATGGGAAATGGTAAGCAATATATTAAATGATGTTTCATCTGATATTAACAGTGTTTTTCCTTTAATAGCTGGTTGTGTCGGTGAAGAAGCGGCGTATGATTTTAAAAATTGGTGTGAAATATATTCTAAAATTCCGTCGGCTAAAGATGTATTTGTAAAAGGAAAATGTATTGTGCCAGGAAGACCTGAAGCTTTGATGGCAACGGCAACAATGATTACTTCAAATGTAAAAAAACATAGTTCAGCGCAAGAAATTTATAATGCAATTGACTTTGTGGATAAAATGCCGTTGGAATTCAGAACTAATATTTTTGAAGAGTTTTTAAAGATTAAAAATATCAGAAAGATTTTAGAAAGTAATAAAATTTATAATGATTGGTTTATGCGAAGCGGACGCTTCTGGGAGGATTATGACTAAACAGAAAATTTATAAGCTGAAAACCAGAATTGAAGAAGCAAGAAGTAATCTGCTTAATACCAATCCATTTTACGCTATTATGCTTATGTATCTTAAATTTGTAGCTGTTTCTGATATCAAAAGCATATCAACAGATGGTGTGGCAATTTATTTTTCTCCTTCTTTTTTAGAAAAACTTTATCCTGATGAATTAGAGTATATTTTGTGTCACCAGGTTTTACATATTGTTTTTGGTGATATCTGGGATTTAAATGCTTCAGGTAGCAAAGATTATCATCTTTCTTGTGATGAATTTGTAAATCAAGAATTAAGACAAGCAGGCTACCTGAAAAAAAGATATGCACATTTAGGCGATTTCAGAAAGCCGTTTTTAGTCAAAACCGATAATCTGACAGGGTGGAGCAGAGAAGAACTTTTTAGAAGTATGTGTTTCAGTCTGGAAGTTTTTGATGAACGGATTCAGAAAGATTATTTGCCCGATAGCAATTTTTACTGGGGTTCTGATCCTGAAACATCAGGTGGAACACTGATTTTAGATATAGCTAAAAACAATCCACTTATAAAAATGCAAGTGAACGCTTCAAACGGTGCAGGTGATGATAAAGCTGGTAGTGGCGAAAATGGTGATGAGAAAAATTCCGAAGATAATCAAATTGAAAGTGATATATCTTTGAAAGAAATGTGGGGAGAGCGTGCAAAGATAATTGGTAATATAATGAAACAATATGGTTGTGGAATTGGCAGTGTGCCCGGAGATTTGGAATGTGAAATACTTAAAACGGACGAGAAAGTAGTTGATTGGCGTAAGCTCTTAATCGACTTTGTGCAGGAGACAATAAGTGATTATTCTTTTTCGCCACCAGACAGAAGGTACTCAGATACAGATTTTTTCTTGCCTGATTTTAATGAGAATTCAGCCGAAATCAAAAATGTACTTTTTATGATAGATACTTCTGGCTCGGTAGATGCCAGAGAACTTGGAAGGGTTTATTCTGAACTTAGTAGTGCAATAGAAATGTTTAATGGTTGTATAAGTGGTTATATCGGTTTTTTTGATACAGAGGTTTCAAAGGTTGAACCCCTTTCTGAGTGTTCAGATGTTTATAACATTACGCCCAGTGGGGGTGGCGGTACGGATTTCCACTGTATTTTCAGGTATGTAAAAAACAAAATGCAAGATAATCTTCCGTCGTGCATAATAATTTTTACCGATGGCTGTGGCTCGTGCCCTG
>JAFSBS010000179.1 GCA_017437165.1 Clostridia bacterium | reverse complement strand
GCTTATTTCCGTTGAAAGACCACTTCTTTCAACTTCTAAATAATCTGCAAGTTCTTGTCTGTCAAAAGGAATTATAAAACTTCTCTTGCCTACATTTTTGGAGTAAATCGTGAGATAAGTAAGGAGTTTTTCCGTGGTTGTTCTTTTAGAGGTTATTTCAATTTTTTGATGGAATTTTAAAGTCTTTGTTGCAAGGTTTTTCATAAGATTAAAAATCAACTGTCTGTGAAAATCGCAATTATTGGAGCAAGTGTACAAAACTCTGCTTGAGTCAATAAGCATTACTTCACTTGGTTCATTAGCAATAATTGTAACAGGTAATGAGTCAATTTCAGCACAGGCAAATGCCTCCGCAAAAACCTCACCTTTTTCTATAGAACTTATAATATTTTTGTTTCCGTTGTAGTCAACCTGAAAAATTTGTGCAGAGCCTGAAAGCATTATACCAATGTATTTGGCAGGCGAACCTTCAGCAAAAATGGTATATTTTTTATCAAGAGAGATTATCTTTGCATCAAGGCAGTAAAGCATTTCTTCAATGTTTTTTTCTTCTATACCACAAAATAAATCACATTTCTTCAAAATTTCTAAATATTTTTTCAAAAAAATCACCTTTTGTTGAAATTTCAACATAATTATTTTCTATATTATACTAAAATAAGTACATAAATACAAGGAGTGATTTTATGAAAATTGCATTTTTTGATGCTAAACCTTATGACAGAGTGGCATTCGATAAATTTTGTAGTGAAAGTGATATAAAAATTAAATATTTTGAAACTAAACTTAATGAAGATACCGTAAATCTTTCAAAAGGGTACGATGGTGTGTGCGTTTTTGTTAATGATACTGTAAATAAAACTGTAATTGATAGTTTGGTTGAATTGGGTGTTAGAGTTATTTTACTTCGTTATGCAGGATTTAATAATGTAGATATTAAATACTCAATGAATAAAATAAAGGTCGTCAGAGTACCTGTTTATTCACCTTATGCGGTTGCCGAACATACAATTGCTTTATTATTAACATCAATAAGACGAATACACAAAGCCTATATTCGCTCGAGAGACTATAATTTCAGTCTTTCAGGTCTTACAGGGTTTGATTTACATGGTAAAACAATTGGCGTAATTGGTACCGGTAGAATCGGTAAAGCATTTATCGATATTTGTAAAGGGTTTGGTATGAAAGTTTTGGCTTATGATAAATTTCCCGATAATTCTATAATTGATGGTAATAAAGTAAAATATGTTGAGCTTTCTGAACTTTTCAAAGAAAGTGATATTATTTCGCTTCATTGTCCTTTAATGTCTGACACACACCATATTATTGATGAAAATGCAATCAATATCATGAAAAAAGGTGTAGTAATTTTAAATACACCACGCGGTGCATTAGTTGATGCCGAAGCGCTATTAAATGGCATAAAGTCTCGTAAGGTAGGTGCTGCTTGTTTGGATGTTTATGAAGAAGAGTCAGATGTATTCTTTGAAGATAATTCTGGTCATATAATGGAAGATGAAATTTTAGCAAGACTTATTTCAATGCCGAATGTTATTGTTACTTCGCACCAAGCATTTCTTACAGAAGAAGCATTGGAAAACATAGCAGAAACAACTATAAAAAATTTTACTGATATACTGAACAATAATTACTCTGAAAATGAAATTAAACTTGAAATTTAGGAGCAAATAATTTATGATAAGAAAGATAATTAAAATAAATGAAGAAAAATGTAACGGCTGTGGTGCGTGTGTCTGTGCTTGTCATGAAGGTGCAATTGAAATAGTTAATGGCAAAGCCAGGTTAACCCGTGAAGATTACTGTGATGGTCTTGGTGACTGCTTACCTGCGTGTCCGGTTGATGCAATTTTATTTGAGGAAAGGGAGGCACCTGAATATAACAAAAAAGCGGTTTTAGATGCAAAAATTAAGAAAATGGGTGCGAAAAATCCTTCCGCTTGTTCTGGTACACAAATTAAAATTTTAAAACACGAAAAAAGTGCTTTAACTGAAAATTATCAAATAGTACAAAGTCAACTTCTACAGTGGCCTTGTCAGATTAAATTGGTGCCTGTATATGCACCTTATTTTGAAAGTTCAAATCTACTAATTGCTGCTGATTGTACCGCATTTGCTTATGGTAACTTTCATAACGATTTTATAAAAAATCATATCACTTTAGTCGGTTGTTCTAAATTGGATGATAGCGACTATTCCGAAAAACTTACTGAAATTATAAAAAATAACAATATTAAAAGCGTTAAAGTAGTCAGAATGGAAGTTCCGTGTTGTGGAGGACTTGAGAATGCAGTTAAAAATGCATTAAAACGAAGTGGAAAAATTATTCCGTGGCAGGTTGTTACAATTACAACCGACGGTAAGATAATAGATTAAATTATATTTAAGGAGTTAAAGGTATGGAAATTACAAAAGATATTAAATATGTGGGTGTTAATGACCGCAAAATTGATTTGTTTGAGGGTCAATATGAAGTGCCTAACGGAATGGCATATAATTCTTATGTTATTCTTGATGAAAAAATTGCAGTTATGGATACAGTTGACCTTGCTTTTAAAGATGAATGGTTTAAGAATCTAAAAGAGGTACTTGGTGGTAAAAAACCGGATTATTTGGTTGTTCATCACATGGAACCGGACCATTCTGCAAATATAGCTGATTTTATTAAATGCTACCCCGAAGCTAAAATTGTTTCGTCCGAAAAAGCGTTTGTGATTATGAAAAATTTCTTTAAAACAGATTTTAAAGAAAATCAGGTGTTAGTGGGCGAAGGTGATAAATTAAAATTAGGTAATCATGAATTAACTTTTTTAACTGCACCAATGGTTCATTGGCCTGAAGTTATTGTTTCCTATGATAGCACTGATAAAGTATTATTCTCTGCAGATGGTTTCGGTAAATTTGGTGCGTTAGATGTAG